>JAWWAM010000385.1:0-3481 GCA_033721715.1 Marinobacter sp. | reverse complement strand
TTCAATGCTGGCTCTTGGCAAGACGCTCGAGCTTGAAGTGATCGCCGAAGGCATCGAAACAGCCGCAGCACTGGACTACCTGCGTTCGCGCGGCTGCAGGCAGGCACAAGGCTACCTTTTCTCCCGGCCTATGTCCGGGGAGGATTTTGCGGCCTGGTACCGGACTCGAAGGGTTGACTCAGCATAACCCCCGTAAATACTGCCGCGTTATTAGAGACAACTACAGGAGTCGTTATGCTGACACCCCGGTTTGCCAGGCAATGGCGTACCTCCAAAGCCACCCGTGGACATCTTCTTGTCTGGATTTTCCTTACGGTCGGGTTGCTGGGGATAAGCGCCGATGTACTGGCTCACGCCGTTGCCCAGGGCGATAAAGGCTACATTCAGGAAATCACCGGGGTGAACCTCGTCGCGTTCATGTACCTCGGGGCCAAGCACATGGTTACCGGCTATGACCACCTCCTGTTCTTGCTGGGCGTGATTTTCTTCCTCTATCGCATGCAGCATATCGCCATCTATGTGAGCCTGTTTGCGCTGGGGCATTCCACCACCATGCTGCTGGGGGTTTATTTTAATGTCGGCATCAACAGCTATCTTATCGACGCCATCATCGGTCTTTCGGTGGTGTACAAGGCGCTGGACAACTTGGGCGCGTATCAGCGCTGGTTTGGTTTCCAGCCCAATACCAAGGCTGCCACACTGATTTTCGGTTTTTTCCATGGATTTGGTCTGTCCACCAAAATCATCGAGTACGACATCTCCCCGGATGGGCTGTTTCCGAACCTGCTCGCGTTCAACGTGGGTGTGGAGATCGGCCAGCTCGTTGCTCTGGCCATGATCCTGATTGTCATGAGCTTCTGGCGTAAATCCGATGGTTTTTTCCGCCACGCCTACACCGCCAACGTTGCCATGATGAGCGCGGGTTTCCTGCTCATCGGTTATCAGCTCACCGGCTACTTTATTGCCTGATTCTGGAGATTTTGCATGTACAACACTGATGTGCCACCACGCCATGAACTGCCCAGCACCGCAAGACTGATTCGTTCAACCATCATCGCAGCCCTCATTGCGTTGGTGCTGTTGGTCACGGTAGTGATGCCCGCCGAGTACGCTCTGGACCCGACAGGCGCAGGCCGCCTGCTCGGCTTGACGGAGATGGGTGAAATCAAGTCTCAGCTTGAAGAAGAAGCGGCTGCTGACGAAGCCGCGAAAATGGTCCCCGTAAAGTCCGCCAGCAAGGAGAAAGCGCCAGAAACTCAAGCTGAAACAAAGGCGGAAGAACCTGCCCCGGCACCCGCTGCCGAATCCGAGTGGCAAGATGAGGTACGTGTTGTCCTTACCCCCGGCGAAGGTACGGAGTTCAAACTCACCATGGACGAGGGTGCCGTTGCCCGCTTCTCGTGGATATCTGAGGGCGGCCCCATCAACTATGACACCCATGGTGACGGCAGCGGGCAATCCATTTCCTATGAGAAGGGCCGCGGCGTTCCTGAAGACGAGGGCGAGCTGGAAGCTGCCTTCTCCGGCAACCACGGCTGGTTTTTCCGCAACAGGAATGACGACGACATCACCCTGGTGCTTCGGACCGGTGGTGATTATGGTGAACTGAAGAAACTGCTTTAATCGGAGCTCTTATATAGCCTATGACCCAAGGCCGCTCTGCCAATTCAAAAGCCCTTGTTGTCGAAGGCGGCGCCATGCGTGGCATCTTCGCCGCAGGCGTTCTTGATGCCTTTCTGGAATGCAGCTACCAACCATTCTGGCGAACCTATGGAGTGTCAGCCGGTTCCACCAACCTGATTGGCTACCTGGCAGGAGACCACGGGCGAAGCCGGAAGATCATCACAAGCTATGCCTGCCAACCGGATTTCATTGACTGGAAGCGGTTCGCCCGGGGTGGCCACCTGTGTGATGTAAGTTGGCTCTGGCGCCAGTCCTTCACCGACGTACCGCTGAGCCTGGACAACTACCTGTCGGGAACCACCGAGTTGTGGGTGACAACCACCTCTGTGCGAACAGGCCAGGCTCATTATTTCCGCATTGATGAGCGCAACATGCACGATGTGCTCACAGCGTCCTGCGCCATACCCATTGCCTACCGGGAGTACCCGGAGGTTGACGGTGAACCCATGACCGATGGCGGCGTGGCCGATGCCATTCCGGTGATTCGCGCCTATGAAGATGGCGCCCGTGACATTAGCGTGGTGCTGTCCCGCCCGCCCGGCTACCGCAAGAAACCACCGAAGTTCCCATTCGTACCCAAGCGGATCTTCCGTGAATTCCCGGCCTTAGCGGAGGCCACCGTGCGCCGTGCGGAACGCTATAACGCCACCCTGGAATTCATCCTCAACCCGCCTGAAGACTGCCACATCAAAGTGATAGCGCCGCCAACGGACTTTCCGGTAGGACGCCTGACACAGAACCCGGACCATCTGGAGCGGGGCTATCGACAAGGCTATGAGGCCGGACTGGCGTATCTGGACACCGCTTGATCCCCGCTGGGTAAAAAAAGTGACAATCTGTCAGCCAGGGACCTGCTTTTTTCCACAGACCGTACTAGCATTCAGCAAAGGAGTATTCGAAACACAGCGTTGATATGGAGGGATCCACCATGACTACGATAATAACCTACAGCCGTCTTATAGTGACGGCACTGCTAGCGATTGTTCTTACCGGCTGCTTCGGCCAATACCCGGATATTCACCTCAAAGTCCTGTCCAGCGCCCCGACTCAGGTCAGCGGCGAAGATGTACTGGTGGGACTGGCCGGCGAAGATGCGGACAGCTATACAGACGTCGATCAACTCGAATTCTGGCTGAACAACTCGGAAGTTCAGCCCACCATCCGGTCTGGCCGCAATGGCCCGGAAATCCTGGTCAGCGGGCTGGTGGAAGGCGCCAACCGGTTTGAAGTTCACCACTCCGAGTACGGCCCTCTCGATGCCCTGGACCTGACGGCTTATCCAGTCACTGGCCCGATATTTTCGGGGCCGCAGCAGTATCCGTTTGTCTGCACGGTGACGACTGAACTGGGCAAGCAGCCACTTGTAGACACTAACGGCGACACCGGCTTCCCCGTGCTGGACGAAAATGGCAACCAGATCGGCCTGAGCAGGGATTGCTCGATTGAGCCCTATGTCACCTTCCAGTATCGAACCACTGACGGAAACTGGGCGCCGTTGCCAGAGGACGGCAGCCGACCGGCTGACATGGCCACGACGGAACTTACAGATGGCCGTACCGTGGACTTCATCGTCCGGCAGGAGCGCGGCACTATCAACCGCTTTATCTACAGCTTTGCCACGTTGGCAGAGCTGGGCGATGATCCCTGGGAGGCTTCCACAGAGAACTGGAATGGCCGGCTGCTGTTCCATTTCGACGGTGGCGTGGGCATTGGTCACTCCCAGGGTGGGATCGTTAACAGCCGGGCGCTGCAGCCCGATACCCTGCAGAAGGGTTACGCAGTTATCTATTCCAGTGGC
>JAWWAM010000384.1:0-3484 GCA_033721715.1 Marinobacter sp. | reverse complement strand
TATATCGACGACATGGGTGTCGACAAGTTCGTCGAGCTGGCAGACAAGTTTGCAGATCTTGGTCCTTTGTACCACCCGACCGAGAAGCTGCGTGAAATGGCCAAGACTGGCGAAAAGTTCTTTGGCTAACCCTGAACGAGATTTCCGAACGGAGAAAGATCTATGAGCCTTAATCCGAGAGACGTTGTCGTCGTCGATTGCGTGCGGAGTCCAATGGGTCGTGCCAAGAATGGCTGCTTCCGCAATGTACGTGCGGAAAACCTGTCGGCTGCGCTGATTGAAGCACTGTTTGAGCGCAACCCGAAGCTCGACCCGAAAGAAGTTGAAGACGTGATCTGGGGCTGTGTAAACCAGACCAAGGAACAGGGCTTCAACGTGGCACGTCAGATTTCACTGCTGACGCGCATCCCGCACGAGTCTGCGGCGCAGACCGTCAACCGTCTGTGTGGTTCTGCCATGAGCGCAATCCACACCGCAGCCCAGGCCATCCAGACCGGCAATGGCGATGTGTTTGTGATTGGTGGTGTCGAGCACATGGGGCACGTCCCCATGACTGAAGGCTTCGACCACAACCCGGCTGCCTCCAAGTACTCCGCCAAGGCCTCCAATATGATGGGCCTGACTGCGGAAATGCTAGCGAAAATGCACGGCATTACCCGTGAGCAGCAGGACGAGTTTGGTGCGCGTTCACACCGCCTGGCCCACGAAGCGACCCTCGAAGGCCGTTTCAAGAACGAAATCGTGCCTATTGAAGGTCACGACGAGAACGGCTTCAAGGTGCTGATCGAAGCGGACGAGACCATCCGTCCCGAGACTACGGTGGAGTCCCTGGGTCAGCTCAAGCCGGCCTTCGATCCGAAGAACGGTACCGTCACCGCAGGCACGTCGTCGCAGCTGACTGACGGTGCCGCTGCAATGGTGCTGATGTCCGCCGAGCGCGCTGAAGCCCTGGGTCTGAAGCCAATGGCGAAGATCCGCAGCATGGCCGTTGCCGGTTGTGATCCCGCTATCATGGGCTACGGCCCGGTTCCGGCGACCAAGAAGGCCCTCAAGCGTGCAGGCCTGAAAGTTGAGGATATCGACTTCTGGGAACTGAACGAAGCGTTTGCAGGTCAGTCCCTTCCGGTGCTGAAAGACCTGAAACTGCTGGGTGTAATGGAAGAGAAAGTGAACCTGAACGGCGGCGCGATTGCCCTTGGCCATCCGCTGGGCTGCTCCGGTGCACGAATCTCCACAACCCTGCTGAACGTAATGCAGGCTAAAGGCGGCAAGCTTGGTGTTTCCACCATGTGTATAGGCCTTGGTCAGGGTATTGCGACTGTGTGGGAGCGTCTCTGATTCGGTAAGCCGAATTGGTAGCAAGCTCTCAGGAAGCCCGGCATATGCCGGGCTTTCCTGTCTTTGACCGTGCAAAAAAGCCGGCTATAAACAGAAGAATGGGTTGTCTTGCTTTTCTTGACCCTGTAAAACAATGCACCTATACCAATGTGGCGGCTATTGAGTGTTTTCTAGCCGACTGATTTTACAGCGAGTTTACGGTTTGCTGATTTTTTAACCGATTATCGCCAAGGACACAGATCTCCGATATGGGTAAAAGTCTCGTTATTGTCGAGTCGCCAGCGAAAGCGAAGACCATCAACAAATACCTGGGTTCTGACTTCATTGTGAAGTCGAGCGTCGGGCATATTCGTGACCTGCCAGTCAGTGGCAGTGGCTCAACCTCGGATCCGAAAGAGCGCGCCAGACAGGCAGCACTGACCCGCAAGATGAGCCCGGACGAGAAGGCGGCTCACAAGAAGCGCAAGTCCAGGGAGCAGCTGGTTGCCCGCATGGGTGTCGATCCGGATCACGACTGGAGCGCCCGCTACGAGATTCTCCCGGGCAAGGAAAAGGTCGTCAGCGAACTCAAGCGCCTGGCGAAATCTGCAGACCATATCTATCTCGCAACGGATTTGGACCGCGAAGGGGAGGCCATTGCCTGGCACCTTCAGCAAACCATCGGTGGCGAGCCGGAGAAGTATCGTCGCGTAGTCTTCAACGAGATCACCAAGCGTGCCATTCAGGAGGCCTTCAAGGATCCCGGTAACCTGGACACCGATCGCGTCAACGCCCAGCAGGCCCGTCGTTTCCTGGACCGGGTTGTGGGTTATATGGTGTCGCCGTTGCTATGGGCGAAGATTGCACGTGGTCTTTCGGCCGGTCGGGTGCAGTCGGTGGCGGTCAGGCTGATCGTCGAGCGGGAGCGGGAAATCCGAAAGTTCGTTCCCGAAGAATTCTGGCAGCTGCACGCTGATCTGATGTCGAAGCAAGCCGAAAAGCCGGTACGCTTCGAGGTGACCCGCTATAATGACAAGGCTTATCGTCCGGTCAACGAGAAAGAGAGCACCGAACACGTTGAGCGCCTGAAAGCCGGAACCTTCAAGGTTGCCAAGCGCGAAGACAAGCCGACCAAATCACGGCCGTCGGCGCCGTTTATTACATCAACACTGCAACAGGCCGCCAGTAACCGGATGGGCTTCAGCGTCAAGAAGACCATGATGCTGGCCCAGCGCCTCTATGAGGCGGGTTTTATTACCTACATGCGTACCGACTCCACCAACCTGAGCCAGGACGCCGTGGCCAGTTGCCGTGAATTTGTCAAAAAGCAGTTCGGCGACAAGTTCCTGCCCGAGTCTCCCAGGGTTTACGGCAGCAAAGAGGGCGCTCAGGAGGCGCACGAGGCCATTCGTCCGACAGATGTGGGCCGCAGGCCAGCAGACATCAGCGGCCTGGAGAAGGACGCCGAGAAGCTCTATGACCTGATCTGGCGCCAGTTCATTGCCTGTCAGATGGCGGATGCCGAGTTCCTGAGCACGTCTATTCTGGTCGCTAACGGCGATTACGAGCTGCGTATCCGCGGCCGTATTATCAAGTTTGAGGGCTTCCTCAAGGTGGCGCCCCAGTCTGCCAAAAAAGACGAAGACATTGCACTTCCCGACATCCAGGTCAATGAAACACTGGATCTGAAGAAGCTTGATCCCAGCCAGCATTTCACCAAGCCGGCACCGCGTTATACGGAAGCCAGCTTGGTCAAGGAGTTGGAGAAGCAGGGCATTGGACGGCCCTCAACCTATGCCTCGATTATCTCGACGATCCAGGACCGTGGGTACGTACGCCTTCAGAACCGTCGGTTTTATGCGGAAAAAATGGGCGAGATCGTGACCGAGCGCTTGTCCGAGTCGTTCCCGAACCTGATGGATTTCGACTTCACCGCCAAAATGGAAGACGAGCTCGACGATATAGCGGGTGGTGAGGTTGACTGGAAAAAGGTGCTGAACGATTTCTACGCCCGGTTCCGGCAGCAACTGGAAACCGCTGAGGGCGGTGAAGACGGTGGTATGCGGGCCAATACGCCGACAGAAACAGACATCCCGTGCCCTACCTGCAGCCGCCCGATGCAGATCCGGGTAGCCAGTACCGGTGTGTTCCTGGGTTGTTCCGGTTA
>JAWWAM010000383.1:0-3490 GCA_033721715.1 Marinobacter sp. | reverse complement strand
TTTGCGGTGACTGTGCCTGGAAACAAGCTTATAGCCTGTCACGGCGCCTGAAAACCGGATTCTTATCTTTCATACCCGGTGATGCAATTTCCTGATATGACATATCGTCACGTTTAAACCTCGTATAGAGTAGACGCAGTTCCGGAATTGACATGGAGTATCCGCCTTGACCGCACAACAACGCCCGCAATCGATGCATACATTCAGTGATGACCTGCTCGGCAGCCACGATGCCACTTCGTTGGCGGCCCTGATTCGCCGTGGTGAAGTCTCTGCGGAAGAGGTACTCCAGGCAACCCTTACCCGAGCCCGGAAAGCCGAACCCGGCATTCATGGCCTGGTCACCCCCATTCCAAATGAACGTGAATCTGACGCACGGGTAATGCCCTCCGCTCAGGCAGGCCCCGGTATTTTTGCCGGCGTTCCCACGGCGGTTAAAGACAACACCGATGTGAAAGGCTTTCCCACTACCCACGGCACCGCTGCCATTCGCCCGCTACCGGCAACCCATACCAGCCCTTTTGCCCGGCAACTACTGGCACAGGGGCTGGTTTGTATTGGCAAAAGTACCCTGCCCGAATTCGGGTTCAATGCCACCACCGAGCCGGCCCATGCTACGCCCACCCGCAACCCATGGAACCTGGAATACTCCACTGGCGCCTCGTCGGGGGGTTCAGCTGCGCTGGTGGCCGCCGGCGTGGTCCCCATCGCCCATGCAAACGATGGCGGTGGGTCCATTCGCATTCCTGCAGCCTGTTGCGGGCTGGTGGGGCTGAAACCCACGAGGGGTCGCCTTGTCGATAATGACGCTGCGAAATCGCTACCCATCAATATCGTCAGCGACGGGGTAGTAACCCGCAGCGTCAGGGACACGGCAAACTTCTATTCCGGGGCCGAGCATTATTTCCGCAATCCGAAACTGCCGCCTGTCGGGCGTGTGGAAGGGCCGTCCACACGCTCACTGAAGATTGGACTGGTCATGGATTCCATTAACGGCCACCCCACAGACGCAACAACCCGGAAGGCGGTTGAAAGCACCGCGCGGGTTCTGGAAAAGCTGGGGCACACGATAGTGCCCATGAACGTTCCCGTAGCTTCATCGTTCCCGCAGGACTTTGCACTCTACTGGGGAATGCTGGCCTTTGGTGTACGCTCCAACGGCAAGCGGCTGATTCATCCGGATTTTGATAAAACACGCCTGGACGGCCTGACGCTGGGACTGGACAAAGCCTTCAGAAAGCAGTTCTACAAACTGCCGGCGACATTGTGGCGACTGCACCGGTCGTATCATGAATACGCGAAAACCATGGTAGCTTATGACGCGGTGCTCACCCCGGTGCTTGGCCACACCACACCGGAAATTGGTTACCTCTCTCCGGGGGTGGATTTTGATACCCTGTTTGACCGCCTGACCCGCTACGTAAGTTTTACCCCGCTGGCCAACGCCACTGGCGCCCCTGCCATCTCATTGCCGGCCACCCTGGACCAGCACAACCTGCCGGTTTCCATCCAGCTTATGGGGCGGCATGGCGGGGAGCGTACACTACTGGAACTGGCCTTTGCCCTGGAAGAAACCATGGAGTGGCCGGAAATCGCTCTCAACCACGGTCATACGATGGCAGGCCTGGCATCCTGAACGGGCGGGGGCTCACTGACCACAACCTGATTACGTCCCCGACCCTTGGCCTCGTAGAGCGCTTCATCCGCCCAGCAGAAAATGGCCTTGGTGGCATCGGCCTCATGAGGACAGACGGCACACACACCGATGCTCACCGTCAGATGTAATACTTCCTCGGATATCCGGAATCCTGTTCTCTCAATCTCCTGACGGATCTTTTCTGCAACCCGCAGGGCGCCCTCTTCCGGCGTATCCGGTAGAAGCACCACAAATTCCTCGCCGCCGTATCGGGCCGCCAGGTCCTCTGGGCGGGTCACGTACTGGCGAATACAGTTGGCAACCATCTGCAGGCAATCGTCCCCTACCAGGTGACCGTAGGTGTCGTTGAACTTCTTGAAATGATCGATATCCAGCAGTAGCAGTGAGAGGGGCTGGCCAAAACGGTACGCCTTCACGACTGCAGAACTGAACGCCCGGTCAAAGTGGCCCCTATTCTTGAGACCGGTAAGTGCATCTGTAGAGCTGAGCTCCCGCAACTGATCGTTGACGACCTCAAGATCCTGGGTACGCTCGTGCACTCTCTGCTCCAGCAGCGTGTTTGCCTCCCGCTGGATACGAAGGGACTTTTCTTGCGCCAGGCGCGCTTTGCGTTCTTCCTGAAGCAACCGCTGCTGAGCTTCAAAGGAACGCTTTTTTTCCTTGTTCAGCCTGTCCGCCAGGGCCACCGACAACAGGATGACGCCGATGGCGGAGCCCACCTGGGTGGCATTTTCGGTCAACAGATTGCGAGGCAGCATGGTGAACTTACTGAGAGCGAGGACAATTCCGCCAAACAGCATGAAAACCCAGGCAAGCGCGTAATACCGGGCGGCCAGGTCTTTCTTTACCCAGCGTACAATGCTCAGCAACAGCATCCCCGTACACCCCAGGAAGGCCACCACGATGGTTGGTAGAATCATCAGGCGGTAAGGCACCAGAATACCGGCAAGGGCCATCAGCCCGGCAACAACCATCAAAGATATAGTCAGTCGGTTCATTATCGGATGATTACTGCGGGACACGTTGATAAACCGGATGCTGAAGGCACCCCCGAACAGGATCACCAGATTGAGAAATACAATGATTGCCTGATCATTCCAACGGGTCGCCTCTGGCCATAGATACTGGAAGCTGACGCCATGCAGACTCGCCAGAAACAGCGGCATGGCTGAAATATAGCCCACGTAGTAGAGGAAGCTACGCTCACCTACCGCAATATAGACAAACAGGTTGTAAAGGATCATTACCAGCACGATGCCGTAATAGAGACCCTCAAACATGCTGCGGGATTGCTCAGCCACGTAATAGTCGGCCTGATCCCAGAGCGTGAGCGGTACCTGCATGGAACTGCTGGTATCGACACGTACGTATACGGAGATGTTGTCGTCGGATGACAACGTCAGTGGAACAAGAAAATTACGGTGATCAACGAGGCGATCGTGAAACGGCTGTTTATCACCCAGGACGTGTTGCTCGGTGAGTTCGCCATTATTAACCAGGTAAATTTCGACGTGGTCCAGTACCGGATAGCCGATTTCGAGGAACAGGGGGTCAGAGGTCTCCCCCTGATTACCGATGCGAACCCGGAACCAGTACACCTCGTTGCCGTACCCGAGGCTTACACTGTCTTTCCCGTTAGGCTGCCATTGATTTTCGCGAAGGTTCCGCACCGTTTCCAGGGTGGCGGGGCCGGAAGGTTCCGCCCAGTATTCAACAAACTGCGATAGCTCCATACGCCCGGATTGACTGTCCCACGTCGCCGGCTGGGCTGAAGCCCACCCCGGCCACACAGCAGCAAGAATCAACATTAGTTGTACGATGGCTTTGTTCAAG
>JAWWAM010000382.1:0-3491 GCA_033721715.1 Marinobacter sp. | reverse complement strand
TTGTCGGAGATTTCGCCTTCAACCTGAACCCAGTAGGTTTTTTGCATTTTCTTTCGAGGAGAGGCGATGTGGTGCTGCAACTGGCCGTTGTCCGTCAGCAGTAAAAGGCCCTCGGATTCGAAATCGAGCCGGCCGGCAGGGTATACATCAGGAGTGGTGATCCAGTCTGCAAGGGTGGCGCGGCGGTTGCCGTCCGTACCGTCCTTCCCGTCGGTAAACTGGCACATTACGCGGTAGGGCTTGTTAAACAGGATCAGCATTGCCATTGCGGCTCATTACCTTCGGATCGGAACTGGGAGAGGGTAGTATGCCAGAAACAGCCGGAAATCAGCGCGCACGGAGCTACAAGTCGGCCCACTGGTTCAGGGGGCACGGAGTATCGGGCCGCAAACTGCTTACACAGTTGCGGTGCCATGCGGCGGTCGGGCAGGGTATTCCGATAACCGCCGAAGGCGAAGATGTTCCGGGTCAGGCGTTGGCGGCGCGAGGATGATCCTGATAGTCGCTGCTCTGATCCTCTTCGGCACCGCTACTGTCGCTGCCAGGCTTTTTTTCGGAACTGGCTTCCGACGAACCCTGCTTTTGCGGCTGCTCTTCAGGGACAATGTTGACCGCGTGGATCCCCTTGTCGCTGGGTTTTTTCTCAAAGGTGACGGGCTGGCCGGCCTTTAAAGTTTTGTAACCTTCCATTTGCACTGAAGAGAAGTGAGCAAACAGATCGTCACTGCAGCCTTCTTCAATTATGAAGCCATAACCCTTGGCATTGTTGAACCACTTTACTTTGCCTCTTGGCATGATGAACTCCCCTGTTCTTTCACTGTCAGTGTCTTTGTTATTGGTATATTCCGGGCGTTTTGCCTTGCACGGATACCGGGTTGTTACAGGCGTTCTGTAACGGGCCGCTTACGCCAATTTACAATATTTTACATTGCTATCGTACTGTTGACCAATATTCGTTCAGAGTCAATAGCAGTTATAGCTGGAATGTATGGTTGAACCGGGGTCTGAGCCTGTATCATGGCGTTATTGATAACCAGCGCACGTCCGGGTTCCTTCACGCACCTTGAAAACCGGGCGGCAGACAACCATCTTTAGGAAGAGGCACCGATTTCCGGTAAAGAATCATGCGGACTATCCAGAATTCTCTACTAGTATTAAATCAGGGAGAGGACGAACAACCCGGGCGTCAGGATGATGTCAGTGTTGCTCCCGAGAAGCCTGCTCTAAAGCGTCCGGCACGCTTCAGGGTGTTGCTTCTGAACGATGACTACACACCCATGGATTTTGTTGTGGATGTGTTGATGACCTTCTTCGGAATGAACGAAGAAAAGGCGACGCAGGTGATGCTGCTCGTCCATACGCAGGGAAAGGCCGTATGTGGGGTATATACCCGAGACATCGCGGAAACAAAGGCAGCACAGGTGAACCAGTATTCTTCGGAATGCGAGCATCCGCTCCTTTGCGAGATTGAACGTGCGGACTGATAGACCTTGGGGTGGCCCATGCTGAGCAAAGATCTTGAAATTACACTGAATACGGCTTTCAAAAGTGCCCGCGACAAGCGTCATGAATTCATGACGGTGGAGCACCTTTTGCTGGCCTTGCTCGATAACGATTCGGCAGTGGGCGTCCTGAAAGCATGTGGTGCAGACCTGGCCAGGCTTCAGGAAGAACTCGTTGAGTTCGTGGATTCAACCACACCACTGATCCCCAGCAACGATAGCGAGCGGGAAACCCAACCCACGCTCGGATTCCAGCGCGTACTTCAACGTGCTGTCTTTCACGTGCAATCCTCTGGCAAAAAGGAGGTTACCGGTGCAAACGTACTGGTGGCCATCTTCAGTGAACAGGAAAGCCAGGCGGTCTATGTGCTCAAGAAGCAGAGCATTGCCCGTATTGACGTGGTGAATTTTGTTTCCCACGGCATCTCCCGCGTTCAGGGTGCCGAAGACCAGGAAGGTCATGACCAGGCTTCTCACGAAGAAGCTGGCGAGGAGGGCGGTGCTTCGCGTCCTCTGGAAAGCTACGCAACCAATCTCAATGAACAGGCACGTCAGGGTCGCATTGACCCTCTGATCGGCCGGGAACACGAAGTGGAACGGGTCGTCCAGATCCTGGTCCGCCGTCGCAAAAACAACCCGCTGCTGGTGGGCGAAGCCGGTGTGGGCAAAACCGCGATTGCCGAAGGCCTGGCCAAACGCATTGTGGATGGCCAGGTACCGGATATTATCTCGGACGCGGTGGTCTACTCGCTGGATCTGGGTGCGCTGCTGGCCGGGACCAAGTACAGGGGCGATTTCGAAAAGCGTCTGAAAGGCCTGCTTGCGGAGCTCAAGAAAGAAAAGCACGCGATCCTGTTTATTGACGAGATTCACACCATTATCGGTGCGGGGTCCGCTTCCGGCGGTGTCATGGACGCCTCCAACCTGCTCAAGCCCATGCTGAGCTCGGGGGAAATCCGCTGCATCGGCTCCACCACCTTCCAGGAATTCCGAGGCATTTTCGAAAAAGACAGTGCTCTGGCCCGTCGCTTCCAGAAAATCGATGTGAACGAGCCCAGTGTTGAGGATACCTACCAGATCCTCAAGGGCCTGAAACCTCATTTCGAGAAGCACCACGACCTGAAATACACCGACCAGGCATTACGGGTGGCCGCGGAGCTGTCGGAGCGTTACATCACCGACCGTCATTTGCCCGACAAGGCCATTGATGTTATCGATGAGGCCGGGGCACATCAGCGCCTGCTGCCCATTGCCAAGCGCAAGAAAACCCTCGATGTATCAGAGATCGAGGACGTGGTGGCCAACATCGCCCGTATTCCGCCGAAGAACGTATCCACCAGCGACAAGGATCTGCTCCGCAACCTGGAGCGGGACCTAAAAATGGTGGTCTTCGGTCAGGACCCGGCGATCGAGTCACTTTCCACTGCTATCAAGCTTGCCCGCGCCGGCCTGAAGGCACCGGAGAAGCCCGAAGGCGCTTTCCTGTTTGCCGGCCCCACGGGTGTGGGCAAGACGGAAGTGACCAAGCAGCTTGCCAAGGTGCTGGGTATCGAGCTGGTTCGCTTCGACATGTCGGAGTACATGGAGCGCCACACCGTGTCCAGGCTGATCGGCGCACCTCCGGGCTACGTGGGCTACGACCAGGGTGGTCTGCTGACGGAGTCAGTGAGCAAGCATCCGCACTGTGTACTGCTGTTGGACGAGATTGAAAAGGCCCATCCGGAAGTCTTTAACCTGCTGCTGCAGGTAATGGACCACGGCACTCTGACGGACAATAATGGACGCAAGGCGGATTTCCGCCACGTGATCCTGGTGATGACCACCAACGCAGGTGCCGAGAGTATGGCTCGCCGTTCTATCGGGTTCAGCGAGCAGGATCACAGCAGTGACGGCATGGAAATTATCTCCAAGACCTTCACGCCGGAATTCCGCAACCGTCTGGATGGCATTATCCAGTTCGGCGACCTGCAACCGGCCACCATTACCCAC
>JAWWAM010000381.1:0-3524 GCA_033721715.1 Marinobacter sp. | reverse complement strand
CTGGAAAATCAGGGTACCGTTGGTGCCGCCAAACCCGAAGGAGTTCGACAGGGCAACCCGGATGTCGGCCTTGCGGCACTTACCGGCCACGAAATCGAGATCGCAGCCCTCATCCGGGTCATCCAGGTTGATAGTAGGAGGTAGAACACCGTCGCGAATCGCCAGCACTGAGAAAATGGCCTCCACGGCGCCCGCTGCGCCAAGCAGATGGCCGGTCATGGATTTGGTACTGCTGACGGCCAGTTTGTAGGCGTGTTCCGCGAACACCGACTTTACTGCAGCGACCTCGGCGACATCTCCCACCTGGGTGGAAGTACCATGGGCGTTGATATAGTCGACCGCGGCTGGCTCCAGCCCTGCATCGCGAATGGCGTTCTTCATCGAACGTGCGGCACCCTCACCACCTTCTGGCGGAGAGGTAATATGAAAAGCGTCGTCACTCATACCGAAGCCGACGACTTCTCCGTGAATGATTGCTCCCCGGCGTTTGGCGTGCTCAAGCTCTTCAAGCACCACCACTCCGGCGCCATCACTGAGTACGAAGCCATCCCTGCCAGTGTCCCAGGGTCGGCTTGCTTTCTCTGGCTCGTCATTGCGGGTGGATAATGCCCTGGCAGCTGAAAACGCGGCAATGGAACTGCGAGTAGTCGCCATTTCCGACCCCCCTGCCAACATCACATCCGCATCGCCGTAAGCGATGGTGCGGGCTGCATAACCAATATTATGGGTACCGGTGGTACAGGCTGTCACAATGGCTATGTTGGGACCCTGGAAGCCAAACCGAATGGCCACATTACCGGAGATCATGTTAATTACGGACGCCGGGACGAAGAAGGGTGACACCTTTCTGGGCCCCGACTTCTCCATGGTAATGACCGTCTTTTCGATATATTCGAGACCGCCGATACCTGAGCCTATGGCAACCCCCACTCTTTCCCTGTCGAGGTCAGCATAGTCTTCCAGACCGCTGGCGCTGACTGCCTGCTGGGCCGCAATGAGACCATAGTGAATAAATGGGTCGAGCTTTCTGGCGTCCTTGGTGGAAAGGTAGGAGTCCATATCCAGATTCCTGATACCGCCGCCGATCCGTGTGTTGTATCCCGTGGTATCGAATCGATCGATTTCGGTGATGCCACTGCGCCCTGCCTGGATACCCTCCCAGGACGAATCCACGTCGTTACCCAGCGGCGACAGCATTCCCATGCCTGTTATCACAACACGTCGTTTAGCCATATCCCCTTCACCTGAGGTTTTTCAGTATTGGTAGAGTAAATGCCGGCCAATAAAAAAGCCGCCCATTGTAGTATCACATGGACGGCTTCTTGCCTGGCGTAAAAAACGTGCTGAGTATCAGGTGTGCGCGACGATATAGTCGATCGCGTCCTGAACACTCGCCAGCTTTTCCGCTTCCTCGTCCGGAATTTCGGTCTCGAACTCTTCCTCGAGTGCCATGACCAGCTCAACGGTGTCCAGTGAGTCAGCGCCAAGGTCCTCTACAAAAGAAGATGTGTTCTGAACTTCGGACTCTTTAACGCCCAACTGCTCACAAACGATCTTCTTAACGCGCTCTTCAACTGTACTCATAATGTCCTCACTTTTGTGTCAACCAAGCAACTTAAGTGCTGCCAGTTTAGTTTAAACCATACCTGCAGACAAGCAGGGGTTCCATTCAAACATGTTGTGCAACAAGGGTTTGCGCACATGCCCCCGCAGGGACTATCCCATGTACATACCGCCATTGACGTGAATCGTTTCGCCCGTCACGTAACCGGCGGCCTCCGAAGCCAGGAAGGCAACTACCGCTGCCACTTCTTCAGGCTCACCCAGACGACCGGCAGGTATGACTTCCATCATAGCCTCGCGTTGCTTGTCGTCCAGTTTTCGGGTCATATCCGTGTCAATAAATCCCGGGGCAACACAGTTGGCAGTGATCCCCCGGTTCGACATTTCTTTGGCCAGGCTACGGGTAAAACCTTCCACGCCAGCCTTGGCAGCACAGTAATTGGCCTGACCGGGGTTACCCATACCAGCTACAACAGAACTGATATTGATAACGCGACCCCATCTGGCTTTTGCCATGCCTCGCAATACAGCCTTGCTGGTTCGGTAGACGCTCGACAGGTTGGTTTCAATCACGGACGACCAGTCGTCATCCTTCAGGCGCATTAACAGGTTATCACGGGTGATCCCTGCGTTGTTGACCAGGATCACCGGCGCACCGGCTTTTTCACTCACTTCTTTCAGCCCGGCGTCAATGCTGGCAGGGTCTGCGACGTTCATTACGATACCGAAACCCTTTGCTCCCGCTGCTTTGATATCGGCAGAAATAGACTCTGCGCCCGCCTCACTCGTAGCTGTGCCGACGACTGTTGCGCCCTGTTCAGCCAGCGCCCTGGCGACGGCTTTACCGATACCACGCGTTGCACCGGTTACCAGTGCGGTTTTGCCTTCAAGAGACATGCAATGCTCCTATCCTTTTTGTCCGAACGCTTCTAACGCTTTCGCCAGGGCATCCGGCTCCTCGACTCCATAGACCGACAGGTCACGATCGATCCGCTTTGCCAGACCGGCAAGTACCTTGCCGGCGCCGCACTCTACCGCGATCCCGACATCGTTCGCTACCAGTTCGCGGATTGTGTCTGTCCACAACACTGGAGAGTATAGCTGTTTGACCAGATTACTCTTGAGCGCCTCGCTATCCTGGGCAATAGACGCCGTGACATTCTGAACCACTGGAATGACAGCGTCGTTAAAACTGACTTCATCGAGAGCTGTTGCCAACTCCTCGGCCGCACCTTTCATCAACGCACAATGGGACGGCACGCTCACCGGCAACGGCATGGCCTTACGGGCGCCGCGAGCCTTGCAGGCGTCAATGGCACGTTCCACTGCAGCAGCGGAGCCGGCAATCACGACCTGGCCCGGCGCATTGAAGTTCACCGCAGCAACCACATCCCCATTGGCAGCCTCTGCACAGGCGGCGACGACATCGTCATCTTCCAGGCCAAGAATGGCCGCCATCTTGCCTTCGCCAGCCGGCACAGCAGTCTGCATCAGTTCACCGCGCAGACGTACCAGCTTGATGGCATCGAAGAAATTCAGACTCTCGGCGGCCACCAGGGCGCTGTATTCCCCAAGGCTGTGTCCGGCCAGGTAATCAGGTGCCTTGCCCCCCGCCACGAACCACTGGCGCCACAGCGCCACACTGGCTGTCAGCAGGGCTGGCTGTGTCACCGTAGTCTGGTTGAGTTCCTCTGACGGACCATGCTGACACAGGTGCCAAAGGTCGTACCCCAGCAAGTCGGAGGCTTCAGAAAAGGTTTTTTCTATGATCGGCCAGCTCTCGGCTGCTGTCGCCAGCATGCCTACAGACTGCGATCCTTGTCCGGGAAAAATAAAAGCTGATTTCATAGCGCGAATCTTACCGTTAATGAAGGGTTACGGGAGATTAGCCAATAGTACAACCCCGGGGCCGGTACAGCCAATCTGGCAAAAATGGGAAGAGACTTTAGTCTCAGAAGTCT
>JAWWAM010000380.1:0-3525 GCA_033721715.1 Marinobacter sp. | reverse complement strand
GGGTTCGCCAGTACCAGAATATCGTTGTTGTAGGTGAATTCGTTACCTTCCCAACCACGAGCTTCAGCTTCGTCTGCGAACTCTGCATTACCATCGTTGTAGAACTGAATGCGACCGTCGTTGTTCTTGTCTTCGAACTGGATCAAACCAGTTACTTCCCACTCCTGAATCCATTGTGGCCGCTCATCATATTCGATGGCCTGGCCTTCGACTCCATCCGGATAGATAGTGGTCATCAGGTTCAGTCGGGCCATGGAAGCAACTGCAGGTGCAGTCAGGTACAGCAGGGCGATGAACACCAGTGCCCAGCCTGCGGACCAGCGTGCGTCGGCAACCTTGGGAACGGTGAAGAAGCGGATGATAACGTGTGGCAGACCGGCTGTACCGATCATCAGTGACAGGGTAAACAGAACCATGTTCAGTTTATTGTCCACGTCTGCCGTGTAGTCCCGGAACCCCAGTTCGGTAATGATCTGGTCCAGCTTCTCCAGCAGCGGAACGCCAGACTCTACGTGGGTAGAGAACAGGCCGAGCGGAGGCAGCGGGTTACCGGTCAGTTGCAGTGAGATGAACACCGCAGGAATGGTGTACGCAACGATCAGGACGCAGTACTGGGCCACCTGGGTATAGGTGATGCCTTTCATGCCGCCGAGTACCGCGTAGATGAAGATTACCACCGCAGCGATGATGAGACCCATGGTTGAGTCCACTTCCAGGAAGCGTGAGAAGGCTACACCGGCACCGGCCATCTGGCCGATAACGTAGGTCACTGACGCCACAATCAGACAGGCAACGGCCACAAACCGCGCATTCCTGCTGTAGAAACGGTCGCCAATAAACTCGGGAACCGTGAACTTGCCGAACTTACGCAGGTAAGGGGCGAGCAGCATCGCCAGCAGCACGTAACCACCGGTCCAGCCCATCAGGAAGGTTGAGTTGGCGTAACCGCCGGCGGCAATCAGGCCCGCCATGGAAATGAAGGATGCCGCAGACATCCAGTCAGCGCCGATTGCAGCACCGTTGGTGATCGGATGAACGCCGCCACCCGCGACGTAGAAATCACTTGTGCTACCGGCTTTCGCCCAGATGGCGATGCCGATATAGAGGGCGAATGAACCGCCTACGAATAACAGGTTGATTATAAACTGATCCATTCGAACTTACTCCTCATGCACGTCGAATTTTTCATCGAGCTTGTTCATACGCCATGCGTAATGAAAAATCAGCGCGATGAAGGTAAGAATCGAACCCTGTTGGGCGAACCAGAAACCGAGGTCGGTTCCGCCAATAGGAATTCCGGCGAGCATGGGGCGAAGCAATATGGCGAATCCATAAGATACCAGGGCCCAGACGATCAGGCTCCCGAATATCAGGCGAAGGTTCGCCTTCCAGTAATTCACAGCATCGTAGTCATGACCTGACATAGGATCACTCCTGTTTTGTTGTTGTGGGGGTTGGGTGGGTTTTCTGTGACGTGTTTGTTGTAGAGAAATTATTATTCATATAGTTCTTCTCCGACTTGTTGTCCTCTCCGACTTTACCCGTCAAGCGATATATAGATATTGGCAAAAGGTCTAATTCTCAGTTATTTGCCTGTCAAAATGTCCGCAAACGCGACACAGCTCGAGGGTTTCTAACCTGGCCGATGCATGTTTTGAAGACGCCGGTAGTACTTTAGTTTGTCGTTGAGGTCCTGCAAGGTGACGACGTCGTTTTTGTGAGCTCGGTTGATAACGGCAAGGGTCAATTCCGCAGTGGCGAGGGCGTCGGCGGCGGCGTGGTGTCGGGCACTGACCTCAAGGCCGAAAAAATCGGCCCAGTTGTCCAGGCCCCGGCCACCGGTTTTCGCATCGGGAAAGAAGGCCGGTAGCATCTCGGCCACGTCAATCCAGGTGTGGGGCTGGGTATACCCCAGGGTATTTTTGAGCGCTTTCTCAAGGAACTTCTGGTCAAAGGCGGAATGGTAGGCGAGGATCGGGTCGCCGTTCATCCATTCCAGCAGATGTAGCAGTGCGTCTTCGGTCTCATGGCCCCGGGTCAGGGCTTCCGGGCCGATACCATGAATCAGAACGGTCTCACTGATGTCCAGCTCTGGTCGTCGGAGGATGAGGTCGAACTGGTCACCCATGCCTATGGCGTTTTTATGGATAGCCACGGCGCCGATGGCAATAACCTCATCTTTTGCGGCGTTGAGGCCGGTGGTTTCGAGGTCAAGTACAATCAGCCTGCAGTCAGACAGGCGCTGGTCTCCGACGGTTTTCGGCGTTGGCAGGTGCTCGCGGTCGGGCCCGCCGGTGCTGCCGGCCCTGAGCCGTTCAATCCAGTCTTTGATCTGATCCAGCATAACGGTAAGCCCGGGGGTCAGAGTTGATAGGTCACTTCCAGCTTCTGCTGCAAGCGCTGGGCCTGGCGGAAAGATTCCCGAAGAATCCGCCGGTCCAGCGGGTTGAGGTCATCCGGGTTGATGTAGTTGGTCAGGGGTTCTTCTCTTTCCAGCATTTCCTGGTGGGCACGCATGCGAATGGCCTGAATAAGGCTGTAGGCCTCCTGCCAGGCATTGGCATCCTTGGGGTCGAAGACGCCTTTGTCGGCCAGTTTGCGCATTCGCTCCAGTGTATTGGCCTCGCCAACACCATTGGCAAGGGCAAATACCCGCACGGCCTCTACGAATGGCGCCAAGCCCTGACGTTTGAGGTCAAGAGTGTGTTTCTTGCCATCTGGAGCGTAGCGGAAGTTGCGGAACATGGTTAGCGGGGGTTTGCGGGTGATGGCATTGCCCGCCAGCATTTTCTGGAACAGGGCATTCTTGCGAATGCGCGCGAGAACCTTGTCCAGGAGGGCATCCAGCGGCTCTGTGGGACCGAATACAGCCCTCATGTCGAGGAATATGGATGAATACACCAGGTTTTGCGGCGTGGAGGCGTCGATAAACCGGATAAACCAGTCATCCCATTCACGGCCGCTCAGGCAGAGTTTCGGGTTGCTGGCCATGATATTCCCCTTACACAGCGTAAAGCCGCATTCCGCCAGTTCCTTGTTGACGGTGTTGGCAAAGGGCAGCAGCTTCTCCCGCACCTGGTCTTCCGTCATTCCCTCTGGCGTCTCGAACAGAATGCCGTTGTCCTGATCCGTCAGCAGGGTCTGTTCCTGGCGACCTTCACTACCGAATGTCAGCCAGGTGAAAGGAATGCCCGGGTCGTTCTTCTTTATGTTCAGTTCCAGCACCCGGCGCACGGTGACATCGTTCAGGGTGGTAATGATCTTTACCACCTGGCCAGAATCCGCACCATGGGCAAGCATAGCGTCTACAAGCCTGGAGACGTTTGTTCTCAGGCTGACCAGAGTACGGAGGTGGCTGGCTGTGCCGATTGTGCGCGCAAGATTCACGAGATCCACACGCTGCAGGGAAAACAGGTCTCTTTCAGAGACCATGCCGATCAGACGGTTTTCATCATCAACCACGCAAATGTGCGCGAAATGGTGCTCCGCCATAAGCATGGCCGCCTCAAATGCATCGGCCTCGGC
>JAWWAM010000379.1:0-3535 GCA_033721715.1 Marinobacter sp. | reverse complement strand
GATTCGTTACCCCTCCAGCCCCTTGAAGAACTGCTGCACGTTTTCGCTCAGGGTTTCCAGATCATAGCCGCCTTCCTGCACAATCAGTGTGGGCAGGCCGGTCTGGCGGATATGGGTGGCCAGGCGGCAGAACCCTTCTGAAGAGACTGACACTTTGGCCTGAGGGTCATTGTGGTAGATGTCGAACCCCAGCGGGAGTATCAGCGCGTCTGGCTGGAACAGCCGAATGGCGGCCATTGCCTCCTCAAGTTTTGCGAAGAAGTCCTCCTCTGACGAGCCGTGGGGCATGGGCAGGTTGATGTTGTAACCAAGCCCTTCGCCCTCACCACGTTCATCCTCATAACCACTCACCACCGGATAGAAATTGGTGGGGTCGCCGTGAATCGACACGTAGAGGACATCGCTGCGGTCGTAAAAGATTTCCTGGATGCCCTGGCCATGGTGCATGTCCGTATCCAGTATGGCGATCCGGGGAAAACGGGACTTCATGTGTTCTGCGGCAATCGCAGCATTGTTGACGTAGCAGAAACCGCCGGCCGCATCCTTGCGGGCGTGGTGCCCCGGGGGTCGACAAACAGCATAGGAAGTGCGCTCACCGGCGATCAGGGCATCGGCAGCACCCAGGGCGGTCTGCGCAGACCAGTAGGCCGCGTCCCAGGTATGCGCTCCGATCGGGCAGCTGCCGTCGGCCTGGTAGCGGGCGGCTTCAGCAAGAATGCCTTTGAGGGCGTTGGGTGAGCGCACAAAGATATTGGAAATCACTTCGTCGCCCCAGTCTTCCATCTGCGACCAGCGGCGGTGGGCGGACTCAAGGAAACGCAGGTAGCCCAGGTCATGCACCCTGGATATAGGCCCGGCGCCCTGGTCAGCCGGCTGCAACACGGGAACCCCCATCGCTTTCAGCCCCTCCAGCATTTGCCCGGTGCGATCAGGGACCTCCTGGGGCTGACGCATCTGGCCCCGGGTAAAGTAGGTCTTCGGTAGATGCTGATCCTGTGAGGGATGAAAAAACGCCTTCATGGTCCGACCTCCTGATAATGACATTGTTCGAGTATAGGCGTCCGCGGGTGCTGGTCAAAACACCTTTGTCTGACTTTACAGTAGCGGTTTCTGCATCCACTATGAGAGACATATCACACTGACGCAAACCCGAATTTATACATTATTGAAAGGAGCCGAGATGATCGAGTCACCACTGCTTCCCAAGCTGACTGGCTATGTCGGCGGTCGCTGGACTGAATCCCCGGACGGTAATACCTTCGATGTCTATAACCCGGCTACGGGGCAGGTGATCGCCAGTGTGGCGTCTATGTCGGAAAGTGAGGTGAAAGATGCTGTGGGCGCCGGCAAGTCCGCCCTTCGACTGACCAGTCCGTACACCATTGAAACCCGGCGCAAATGGCTGGAAGATATTCGCGACGCCCTGAAGGCCAATAAAGAGGAAGTGGGGCGCATCCTGTGTATGGAGCACGGCAAACCCCTCAAGGAAGCACAGGGCGAGGTGGACTATGCCGCCGGCTTCTTTGACTACTGCTCCAAACATATTCAGGCGCTGGATGCCCACACGCTGACTGAAAAGCCCAAGGACTGTACCTGGACCGTGCATTACCGCCCCATCGGCGTTACCGGTCTGATCACGCCCTGGAACTTTCCCATTGGCATGATCGCCAAGAAGCTGTCTGCGGCGCTGGCGGCAGGTTGCCCTTCAGTGATCAAGCCAGCCAGTGAAACACCGCTGACGATGATCGCCCTGTTCACCCTGATGGACAAGCACGTCGACCTGCCCGATGGCATGGTGAACCTGGTGATGGGCAAGGCCAGCGTGATCGGCAAGGTGCTGTGCGAAAGCCCGGACGTGCCCATGCTCAGCTTTACCGGTTCCACGGAAGTGGGTCGTAAGCTGATCCTGGACACGGCAGACCAGGTGAAGAAGCTGGCGCTCGAGCTGGGCGGTAACGCGCCGTATATCGTATTTGACGATGCCGACCTGGATGCCGCTGCCGATAACCTTATTGCCAACAAGTTTCGTGGCGGCGGCCAGACCTGTGTCTGCGCCAACCGGATTTTCGTTCACGAGAAAGTGGTGGATGAGTTCGGGCAGAAGCTGGCGGAACGGGTAAACCGCATGACGGTGGGCGATGGCCTGACCGAAGACGTCGATCTTGGCCCGCTGATCAACAAGGCTGGTTTCGACAAGGTAAAACGCCACGTAGAGGATGCCCTTGAGAAGGGCGGTGAACTGGTAGCCGGCAAGAAACCGGCAGACCTGGGCGAAGGCCACCTGTTCTTCCCCCCAACGGTGATTTCCGGTGTTACTCGGGATATGTGCTGTTCCCGTGAGGAAACCTTCGGCCCGCTGGTACCCATGGCCTCCTTCCGCAGTGAAGAAGAGGTCATCGAGGCTGGTAACGACACCGAGTTCGGTCTGGCGTCCTATGTGTTCACCGCAGACGCGGAGCGTGCCCAGCGAGTGGCTGCCGGGCTACGCTTTGGTCATTGTGGCTGGAATACGGGGACTGGCCCCACGCCGGAAGCACCATTCGGTGGCATGAAAGCTTCCGGCATTGGCCGCGAAGGCGGCCTGGAAGGCCTGTTCGAATTCGTCGAAGCCCAGACTGTACCCCGCGGCTTTTAAGGCTGCGGGGTCAGCAGGACCTTCACCGAATCATCCACCAGGGTAGAATCGAGATAACCGATACTGCCCAGTGTGGATGACACCACGCTCTTCATGCTGTTCGCCGAGGCCACCTCCCTCGGCGGATGCCCCTTTCCGGTTAACACCTGTCGTGACCAGAACGACTTCAGCCAGGCATCGCTGCGTCCGGTGATCCGTTCATTGAACTCATCCCGCATGCTGTTGCCCGCCGGTAACTGAAACGCCACAACACGTTGACCGTCCGGCAAGCGTGAGCTGCGGTTCAGGTAAATATCTTTCACCTGCTGTGGTGTGATGTTGTCCGGGCCTCCGTGGTGACCAATGATGACCAGTTCTGCCCGGGCGGCGCCCACGAACAGGTATAACGCGGCCAGAGCCACTGTGAGGGATATCCGTCGGGTAGTCATGAGTTACCTCCCTCAGAACGCCGCATCGAGTCGAATGGTATACACATCGGTGCTGTCGAAGCGGCCGCCCGGATTCCCATTCAGGGCGTCCAGCTGGTTACCAATCAGCCCGCCCGCGGTCTTGCCGAATCCGCGTGCGTGGGTCCAGTCCGTTTTCAGGGCAACCGAGGGGGTCATATCCCAGCGAAAGCCCAGGCTGTAGGCCTGGCGGCGTTCGTCCAGCACCTCAAGCGGGGTAGCTTCGCGCTCGTGGTTGTCCTGGCTTTCCACCCATGAGGCTGTCACATAGGGAGTGACTTCCTTGATACGGTAACCGAGAGTGATGTAAGCGGAGTCGGTGTCCTGGTAGAAGCCATCCACCTCAACCCGGGTCAGTTCGGACATCAGCAGCCAGCTGCCATCGTCGTAGGAAAGGCCCAGTCCCATGAACTCCGACTTTTCATCGTCGCCGAGCGGAGGTGTCCCCCCGATG
>JAWWAM010000378.1:0-3543 GCA_033721715.1 Marinobacter sp. | reverse complement strand
GCCCGCTGGCACTTGGGTGCCAAAACTCAGCGACCCACGACTTTCTCAGCTTCTTCCACCGGCGTATGCCGAACATCCTCACCCTTGACCATGAAGATCACGTTCTCAGCGATGTTACAGGCATGGTCCCCCACCCGCTCCAGGGCACGGAGAATCCACATCACCGACATACACCGGGAAATGTTGCGGGTGTCTTCCATCATGAACGTCAGCAACGTTCGCGTAGCGGCCTGGTATTCCTCATCCACCCGCTTGTCTTCCTTCATGATCCGCAAAGCCTGCTCCGAATCCAGGCGCGCGAAGGCATCCAGGGCATCATGCAGCATGCTCAGCACGTGGGTACCGATGTGGCGCACTTCCACATAGCCACGGGGCGCCTGGCCCTCCTCTGACAGCTTGATGGCAAACTTGGCGATTTTCTTGGCCTCGTCTCCCACACGCTCCAGATCTGCCACCATCTTGATGACCGAAATCACCAGGCGCAGGTCCCGCGCCGTGGGCTGGCGGCGGGCAATGATCAGAGTGGCTTCCTCGTCGATATCGATTTCCATCTGATCAACTTTCTTGTCCGTGGCACGGACTTCATCCGCCAGGTGGCCGTCGTTATCCACCAGCGCGGTGATGGCCCGGTCTACCTGGGATTCCACCAGGCCGCCCATCTCCAGGAATTCACTTTTCAGAGCCATCAGTTCGTCATTGAACTTGTGCGAAATATGATCGCCGTATACATCGTCCTTTTTCGTTGGCATAACTCGTTTCTCCAGTGTTCAGCGTACCGGGCTCAGCCGAAGCGGCCGGTAATGTAGGATTCGGTGAGCTCGTGCTCTGGCGAGGTGAAGACCTTGTTGGTTTCATTCACTTCTACCAGGTGCCCCAGATGGAAGTACGCCGTGCGGTGAGACACCCTGGCTGCCTGCTGCATGGAGTGGGTCACGATCACAATCGTGTAACTCTCGGACATCTCGGCGATCAGTTCTTCCACACGCGCGGTGGCAATCGGGTCCAGGGCGGAACACGGCTCGTCCATCAGGATGACTTCCGGGCTGACGGCAATGGCGCGGGCAATACACAGGCGCTGCTGCTGGCCGCCGGACATACCGGTTGCGATGGCATCCAGGCGGTCCTTGGCCTCGTCCCAGAGCCCGGCCTTGCGCAGGCTGTTTTCCACAATATCGTCAAGGTCAGACTTGCGGTTTGCCAGGCCGTGAATACGAGGGCCATAGGCTACGTTGTCATAGATCGACTTGGGGAAAGGATTCGGCTTCTGGAACACCATGCCGACGCGCGCGCGGAGCTCAACCACATCTTTCTTCGAGTGATAGATGTCTTCATCATCCAGCATCAGCTGGCCTTTGATGCGACAGATGTCGATGCTGTCGTTCATACGGTTCAGGCACCGCAGGAAGGTAGACTTGCCACAACCGGAAGGCCCGATGAAGGAGATTACCTCGTTCCGGGCGATATCAAGGCTGATATCCTTGATGGCCCGATCCTGTCCGTAGAACACCTCCACGTTGCGGAGCTTGAACTTGGGATCGTCCGCAAAGGGTTTGCCAACCGTCTTGCCTTCCTCAACGTGAATCGACTCCCGCTTGCCTTCTTCGACCGGGTCCTGGACAGGAATGATCGTTTCTTCCTGTGCACCCACTGCGCTGGCAATAGTTTCGTTAACACTCATAATTTTCTCCTTTACCACCGGCGTTCAAGACGCTTACGGAGCCAGATGGCCAGTGCATTCATACTGATCATGAAGGTGAGCAGCACCATGATGCCGGCAGATGCCAGCTCTACAAACCCCTGCTCGGAGCTGCTTGCCCACAGGTAAATCTGTACCGGCAGCACGGTGGCTGAATCGAAAAAGCCACCCGGTACATCCACAATGAAGGCCACCATGCCGATCAACAACAGCGGCGCTGTCTCACCCAGTGCCTGAGCCATACCAATGATAGAACCGGTCAGCATGCCGGGCATCGCCAGGGGTATCACGTGGTGAAGCACCACCTGCATCTTGGAGGCACCGATACCCTCGGCCGCCTCCCGGATGGAGGGCGGCACACTCTTGATGGCAGCGCGACTCGAAATAATGATGGTTGGCAGCGTCATCAGTGCCAGTACCAGGCCGCCCACCACCGGGACCGAACGGGGCATGCCGAACAGACTGATGAATACGGCAAGGCCCAGCAGGCCAAAGATGATCGACGGCACCGCGGCCAGATTATTGATGTTGACCTCTATGAAATCGGTAATCCTGTTCTGCGGCGCGAACTCTTCCAGGTAGACCGCTGCCGCAATCCCGACGGGAAACGAAATCGCCAGCGTGACCAGCATGGTCAGCAGAGAACCAACAATGGCACCAAGAATACCGGCATTGGCAGGCTCCCTGGAATCGCCACGGCTGAACAGCACGTCGTTGAAGCTGGTGTCGATAAACCCCTTCTCCAACAGTTCATCCACCCAGCCCTGCTGTTGTTCAGACAGCTTTATGCTGTATCGGGGATTGTCAGCATGTTTGACATAGGTCGAGACCCGATCATGGGCAAGAAACTCCACGGTTTGGGTAGTGTTCAGCATTTCCGGATTGTCTTTCAGAAGATCACGAATCTCACTGGCGCCATAGGTACCGATCAACCGACCCAACTCCCGCTTTTCGGCCGCACTTTCAACCTCCGGGAAATGCTCCTGCAAGGCGGCGATGATCGGCGCGACAAAGTCCGCCATGGACCGCTGGTCCTCGTCGGTGGGGTCGTCCAGGTACATGGTCTCGGAATCGAGAGTCACATCCAGCGTGATTGTGGTCTTGAGGAACCCTGTATGTCCCTTGCTGATAATGTCTGCAAAAAGAATGAACAGGGACGCAAGGGCAATAAAGATCGCCAGAATGCCATACATGCGGAACCGGCGTTCCTTACGATAACGGCGCTTCAGGGAGTTGCGGACAATCTCCGCCTGAGAACTCTGATCAGTCATACTGTTCCCTATACTTGCGTACGATCTTGAGTGCGACCACGTTAAGCAGCAGCGTAACAATGAACAGCAACATGCCCAGTGCGAACGCGGACAGGGTCTTGGCGCTGTCGAATTCCTGGTCACCCACCAGCAATGTCGCTATCTGCACGGTCACAGTTGTGACCGACTCCAGCGGATTCGCTGTCAGGTTGGCGGCCAGTCCTGCTGCCATCACCACAATCATGGTTTCGCCGATGGCGCGGGATGCAGCCAGCAGGATGCCGCCAATGATGCCGGGCAGAGCTGCCGGAAAAATCACCTTCTTCATGGTTTCCGACTGGGTTGCGCCCAGCGCCAGAGAGCCATCCCGCATGGTCTGGGGAACGGCATTGATGACGTCGTCTGACAGTGACGACACGAACGGAACAATCATGATGCCCATGACCAGTCCAGCAGCCAGCGCGCTCTGGGAGGAAGCTTCCAGGCCCACCGTTTGGGCAAGGTCACGGATAAACGGCGCCACGGTTAAAGCGGCAAAAAAGCCGTAAACCACGGTGGGAATGCCCGCCAGCATCTCCAGCACCGGCTTCACCGTTG
>JAWWAM010000377.1:0-3560 GCA_033721715.1 Marinobacter sp. | reverse complement strand
CTCTGTCTCACATCTGGCCTGCTCATCCTTGATGGCATGCATCAGCCCCTTCAGTGAATCGCCAAACTGGAGATCCCTCAGCCCCGGCGTATTGGGGGAAGACACATTCACCGTGATGTAGTCGGCACGGGAATACACAGCGGCGATGCCTTTGCGATAGTCCGATTCAGATTCCTCGTTGGGCGTCACCTTGTTCTTGCCCACGTTGATGCCGAGCACGCCGCTGTAGCGGCGCCTGTCCACACGAGCCAACAGGTGATCAAGGCCCTGATTGTTAAATCCCATTCTGTTGATAATCGCCTGATGCTCAGGAAGCCGGAACATACGCGGCTTCGGGTTACCAGGCTGGGCAAGTGGCGTAACCGTGCCGACCTCAATAAACCCGAAACCCAGCGCACCCAGGGCATCCAGGTGGTCGGCATTCTTGTCCAGGCCGGCGGCCAGGCCAACCGGGTTGGGAAAATCCAGCCCCATCACCCGAACTGGCAGTGGCTCCGGCTCGGCGACAATTGCTTTCAGAAGTCCAAGCTTTCCGGCCATGTCCAGCCCGGATAAGGTCAGGTTATGGGCGGCTTCCGGTGGCAGTCGGAACAGCAATTCGCGCATAATGCCATACATACAGAGTCTCCCTGATCGAGAATGACGCGGAGTATACCGGAACTTTTCCACAGCATCGCCTTACACCACTCATATGACAGCAAAATGTCTGTAGCGTTAAGGTGTTGTGACCTTTTCCACGGAATCTGTGGATAACCCTGTTGAAAATCGCGGGGCAACGCCGTCCAACCCTTGATATCCGCGCCAGCCTACAAATTGATCATTTTTTGATCAGTTTATTTCTCTTACAATATCAACTAGTTACGCTGGTTTTTATCCGACAGGAAGCACCATGACCCGAAATATTACCTTGAAGTCATTTTCCGGAGATGTGTATAAATCATCCAGAATCTGTAGCGCACGGCCCTATGCGAAGCTTGCCGGAAATACCGTTATACTGGTTTTCCTGGCCGCCGGAGTAAAAAAATGAAAGACCACCCGAGCCCACTATCAAAGCGCAAGGAAAACCTGCCTGAAGAGCGCAGAGCCGCTTCCAGAGTGACCGTAATCGGTATGCTGCTGGATGCCGTTCTGGGTGTAATAAAAGTGGTCGGCGGGGCATTGTTCCACTCCCAGGCCTTGATAGTGGATGGGATTCACTCATTCAGTGATGTGGCGTCGGATATCGTGGTTCTGGGGGTCATGCGCGTGTCCCGCCAGGGGCCTGATGCCGATCACCCTTATGGCCATCAGCGCATTGAAACCATGGGCACCATGGTATTGGGCAGTTTTCTGATTGCCGTGGGGGCAGCTCTTGCCTGGGATAACACCCTTCGTCTGATGGCAGACGGCGCAACAAACCTTCCGCAGTGGCCTATTCTGGTGGCCGCAGCCATCTCAGTCGGCAGCAAGGAATGGATTTATCGTTACACCCGCCATATAGGGATCAAAATTCGCTCGGACCTGATCATTGCCAACGCCTGGCACAGCCGGACCGACGCCTTTTCCTCAGTGATTGTGCTGTTTTCCACCATCGGCGCCATGCTTGGCTATGTATGGCTCGACATCCTGGCTGCTGTTGTCATTTCCATCATTATTATTCATATCGGCTGGAAGTTTACCTGGGACAGCGTCAAGGAGCTGGTAGACACGGGGCTGTCCCCGGAAGATACCGCCCTGCTGAAGCAGGTTGCCTTGAGTATCGATGGCGTGCGGAACATTCACGAGCTTCGCAGCCGCCGCATGGGTCACGACATAATGCTGGATGTTCACCTGGTGGTACGGCCTGAAATCAGCGTATCCGAAGGGCACCAGATCGGGATGCAGGTAGTCTCTGCCATGCGCGAACAGCTGGATAATATCCTCGATATCAATTTCCACATTGATGCCGAAAACGACGAAGACCAGCCGCAGACTTCAGAGCAGCTACCCAGCCGCGAGGAGATACGGGACAGGCTGGGCAGACATATCAGCAAACTGCCACCAAATAGCCGCCTCAGGCTGCATTACCTTCGCAACAAGGTTCACATGGAACTGTTTATGGAGATCCCTGAAACCGAAACACTTCCGGATGCCCAACGCATTAGCCGTGAGCTGGGAAGTTACCCCTGGTTCGGCAGCCTGAGAATCTGGCACGCCCACACGGATAATCACCCAGTGGTCTAACGGCGGCGTTTTTCCTCCATGCGGGACAGGAATTCCTGCATGATCAGTGTATAAAGCTCTCCACCCAGGAACCGATCTTCCACTCCCCCATCGATGCTGGGGTTGTCGTTGACCTCGATGACCGCTACACGGTTGCCTGACTGTTTGATATCCACGCCGTAAAGCCCGTTACCGATCAGTCGGGTGGCGTTCAGGGCCGCCTGAATGACATTTCGCGGCACCTCGTAGGTGGGCATGGTCTCGAAACCACCGCTGTCCACTTCCGCACCTCCGTGCTGGTAGATCTGCCAGTGCCCCTCCACCATGAAGTACTTGCAGGCATAGATGGCACGACCGCCAAGTACGCCAATGCGCCAGTCATAGTCGGTATAGAGGTATTCCTGAGCAAGAACCAGGGCGGACTGTTTGAACAGCTCTTTCAGGCCAGAGCGCAGAGACTTTTCATCCTCCGGCTTGGTGACGCCCCTGGAGAAGGCCCCGTCGGGAATCTTGATGACGACGGGAAAGCCCAGTTCACGCATGACCTGTTCGGCACTGTCTTTCTGGTCTTTGGACAGGATCAGAGTCTTGGGCGTGGGGATCTTGTTGTTCTTCAACAAGTCCGCCAGGTACACCTTGTTAGTGCAGCGCAGAATGGACACCGGATCATCAATCACCACCATCCCCTCGGCCTCAGCCTTACGGGCAAAGCGATAGGTGTGATGATCGATGGCCGTCGTCTCACGAATAAACAGGCCATCGTATTCCGGTAACCGCATATAATCACGGCGCCCGATCTGCTCGACGTTTATGCCCAGCTTCCTGCCAGCTTTCTCGAATTTTTCCAGCGCTTCCCTGTCGCTGGGCGGCATTTCTTCCTCTGCATTCACCAGCATCGCCAGGTCAAATCGATAGCGACGGCGGGTACGGGGTTTGCGCCAGACCATACTGCTGAAGCGGTCGAACGCCGCCGCAAACGCATCCTGTTCTTTGCCTTTGAGATCCGCCGGACAACCTGGCTTCATGGACGCGATCTGCCAGCTTTTCCCGCGGCGGAAAACCACCTCAAGCACCGGGCATGGAAAGCGATCAAACAGCGCCCGCGCAACCGGTTTCAGGTCCGCATGTTCTGCCTGGCCAAAATAGGTGCGAATGCGCACTTCGTGGGTGGCATGACTGTTATCACCTCCCGGTTCGATTTCGGAACCGGACGCCTCCAGCCAGTTGATAACGCTGGCATCCAGCTCATCCAGCTGCAGCGAAAACAGTCCTTTGCGGCTAAGATCGTTCAAGGTCATGACCGATGGCACGACGTGGTGGCCCCGGGCTTCAGCCAGCAACGAACAATAGTAGCCCCGGCTGAGGTAACGGGCACTCTG
>JAWWAM010000376.1:0-3565 GCA_033721715.1 Marinobacter sp. | reverse complement strand
TCCCGGGCCGGGGGAACGGAGGTGATGGTCTGCCAGATGGCGTAGCGACGGAGTTGGTAACCAAGCGCGTCGGCAGGTGAGGTTTCCGTCAGCAGGTCGGCTACTTTCAGGAGGCTCTGGCGAGTAGCCCGTTCGTTCGCCGGGTCCAGGGTCAGGTCGCCGAGGGAAGCGGAAGACGCGCTGCTGCCGTGGTATGACGACGTCCCGGAAGAAGACGGTGTTGCAGTTTCGGTTCTGTTGGCGGCTTCGGAGGGCCCGGGCGCGTCCGATGGGGAAGGCAGCTTCTCCACCGCCCGGCGCAAATCGAGCAGCCCCTCAGCGGGTAGTTCGCGGGCACCAGCCTGCTCCAGCAGTTTACCCAGGGTGGTGAGGCAGAATTCGCGGCCATCGCCGACGCCGCCGTCAAAACTCAGCGCTGACACCTCCTTGAGGGAGCGTTGCAGAATCTGGGTCATCAGCATCTTGCGGGCGCGCTTGCCTTTTTCACCCGGATAGGGCCAGGCGTCGTCCCACCAGGTGTCCAGCACCCGGTGCAACAGGTACAGTGACAGGGCAAAGCGCTCGCCGTTACCGCCACGCTGCAGACACAGCATCAGGAACCCCAGTACCTTGAGGTCTTTGCTGGTGTCCGACAGCAGTCGCAGCGACTCGCTCTCCACCTTGCCCCATTCCACGCCGGTGTGAGCCAGCGAGCCCACTTTCATGATTTCGTTCTCGAGGTATTCCATGGTGGGATCGTCCATCAGGTTGTTACCCGTGGCGTTCTCACCGGAAAAACTGCTCAGTACCTGTTCAACGTATGGATGCTGCTCTACTGCCTGCATGTCCAATCCCTGTCTTTGCAAATGGCGCTATACGTTCTTGATCGCTCTTTATCGCCCTGCATCGCTACCAGCCACAGGCTTCCCGCAATGGCTTGAGTGTGTCCCGGAATCCGGTCAGATCAAACATCAGCCCATCAACCACACCGCTGGAGGATGCCACGGTCACCCCGGATGAGGCGGCCATCTTCTGAACTGTCCGAATGGCCGGGAGCCCACGGCCGCCGCTGATCACGAAACCGTCGTCCCGGACCCGCCAGGTCTGCCGACCCTGGCCGAAATCGACAGTGACGCGCTCTTCCTTCACTGCTTCCGGGAGCATCAGGGTAAGCTCGGTGATGTTGTTGTGACACTGCACCGCCAATAGCGGCCTTGGCGGCTTCACTCCGAGCGCATTAAGCGTCAGCAGATGTCCGGCCAGCTCTGCAGTATCCCGGTAGAGCGGACCGGCACCGGGAGTCCGGCGCTGTTCCTGGGCAAAGGCCTGACGCCATCGTTCAGGCTGGTTGCCTGCGCTGATGTTTTCACTCACTACGGCCACCGGGGTACCAAATACCTCATCAAAACAGGCCAGCCGTTCCAGGCGCTGGCTTTCAGTGGTGCAGTGCCGGGCTGCCGCCAGTTGCTCATTGGTGTCCGCACCGACAGCGAGGGAAAATGTCACACCGAGGACCCAGAACGCAGCGGCAAGTGGGCGGTTACTTCTGATAGACGGATTCACGCTTCTGTCACCTGATACTTCAGACATTTATGGGCCAGGGTGCGCTTGGGCAGGCCCAGGCTTTCTGCCGCCTGGGCACGATTGCCGCCATATTGGCGCAAGCGCTCACGGATGATGGCGGCTTCGAACGCCTGGGCGGCAGCCCTGAGATCGTCCACTTCGTCCGCCTGAGGAAGACCCGGAAGCATCTGCAACTGGAAGTCGCTGGCTACGCAGGTTTCCTGGCTTGGAAAGAGGTCATCTAGCCGCAATACTTCCGGCTGGATATCGTCCCCGACCGGTGTTTGCAGGCAAGCGAACTCAACAATGTTCCGCAATTCGCGAGCGTTACCGGGAAAGCTGTAAGCCGCCAGCATACTGAGCGCGTGGCTGCTTATACCCATGGGGCCTGCACCTTCGCGAGCAGCGTATTCGCGGATGAAATGCCGGCACAGGGGTTCCAGGTCCTCTGGCCGATCCCGCAGGGGTTTGACCCGTAACGGGAACTGGCTGAGTCGATAGAAAAGGTCCCGACGAAAGCTGCCACCCTCAATACAGTTATTCAGTGGCTGATGGGTTGCCGCCACCAGGCGAAAATCAGAGTGTTGTTCCTCCTGAGCCCCGAGCGGGCGAAAGCGCCGGCTTTCCAGCACCCGCAGCAGTTTCGATTGCAGGGCCATGGGCATGTCGCCGATTTCATCCAGGAACAGGGTGCCGCCGTCGGCCTGGGCCAGCAGCCCTTCCTTGGCCCGATCGGCGCCAGAGAAGGCGCCCCTGGTGTGGCCAAAGAGTTCGCTTTCCAGCAAGGAGTCGGGGATGGCAGCGCAGTTAACGACGACCATCGGCCCTTCGGCCCGGTCCGAGAAACGGTGGATTCCCTGGGCCACCAGGTCTTTACCACAGCCCGTTTCACCCTGCACCAGTACCGAGAGCTGGCTGCCGGCGGCCCTGACTATCTGGGCACGGAGGTCGGTCATGGCCTTGGAGTTGCCAACCAGGGTGTCTGCCAGCTGTTCACAACGCTGGCGCACGGCTTCCGCGTCGTGGAGGTGGTCCAGCGAGCGTTTGAGCATGCGCCGCTGCCAGACCTGGTCGCTGGTTCTGAGCTGGCTGACCCATTGGTGGGACAACAGTGTCAACAGACCCCGGTATAAAGGTTGGGCAGTGATGCCGTCCCACTCGGGTTCTTCGTTGCAGAGCACGAGTATGCCAAGGGTACGGCCGTCTTCGCCTTTGATGGGTTCCAGCCAGAATGAACGGGGGCGGTTACTGGCTTCCACCATGGCCTGGAAGCCGTTGTGATCCAGTCGATAGCTGGCGGCCCTTGAGAGCTCCCTGGGTTGGCCTTGCTGCAGCAGGTGGGCAAAGGGGTGGCTGAAGTCGCCGCAATCGAATTCGCCCTGCTCGCCCAGTGCGGCACAGTGCAATGTGCGTCCGCTGAGGTCGAGTTCCAGTGTCCAGCAGCGGGTGAGGCCGAAGGTGTGTTCCAGTTGCCGTGAGGCGACTTTTAGCAGGGCTGGCAGGTTGTCCTGCCGGAGCAATTCAACCGCCAGGTCTATGCCGGTGTGCAACTCCCTCTGCATCCGTCCCATTCTTTTTATCCCTTTTCCTTGTCCCTTAAGGACCGCGAACCGTGCAGATTCACTTTCTGAAACACGCTGTGAATACATCCCTGTACGCTCGGCTCCGCCATCCATGGCTCCGCACGGTTTCGGAAAGTGAATCCGCACGGCCCGCTACTTTTCAGTTGCCTTATGCAACAACCCCGGTGAATTTGTTGTCTTCGACGCCAAGGGTCACTTTTCTAACCGGCTCTCTCGCTGCCAGCTTTTCCAGCAACGCCAGCGACACGGGCGGCAACAATTCACCTTCGATGATCGACTCCAGCATTCGCGCGCCGTTTTCACTTCGGGTGGCGCGGCTGCGGATGGCTTCCACCAGGCCATCCTCCAGCTCCACCGTGGTGTGGTAACGGTCGCCGATCTGGGTGGCCAGGCGTTCGAGTTTGTCGGAGACGATGCGGTTGAGGGTGTCTTCACCCAAC
>JAWWAM010000375.1:0-3579 GCA_033721715.1 Marinobacter sp. | reverse complement strand
TACTCGCCATGCTTTACGGTGTGCGCGCCTTATCTCTTGGCATGCTCGCTGTTACACATTCCCCGTCTCTCTTCATTCTGTTTGCCGTACTGTTCGGGCTGACGTACATGGGGACAGTCATCCTGACCTCCATGATCTGCCTGAATTGTTATGGTCCGAAGATAAAAGGAAAAATGTTCGGACTGCTGTTCAGTGTTCACCAGGTAGCCGTGTTCCTGACCGCCTGGCTGGGAGGTTTCGCCCGGGATGCTACGGGTGATTACACCCTGACAACGCTGGCTGTAACGAGTGTGTGCCTTCTGTCACTGTTTGCAGCACTGTCTCTCAAGGGCATCAGAACAGCCCAGAGCGATCTTGCTGCAGAGCCAGAACCTACCTAAAACCGGACAGGACATACCATGCCCCATTCCCATGAGACCACAGACGCTTTGCACCGGCCGCTCGCCTACGGGGAGGATGCTCACTCGGAACCCGTCTATATGACATCGGCGTACGACTTCGGGTCTGCCGAAGAGGCGAGTGATCGCTTTAACAATCGTGTCCCGGGCAACGTATATTCACGATTTACCAACCCCTCCGTGATGAACTTCGAACGCCGGCTGGCCATACTGGAAAAAGCCGAGGAAGCCGTAGCCACCAGTTCGGGCATGGGTGCATACCTCGCGCTTGCAATGGCTTACCTGAGACAGGGCGATCACGTCCTGATGGGCAACGGGATTTTTGGTTCAACGGCCCATTTGTTCAGGCATTACTTCGCCCAGTTCGGCATAACCTGCCAACCGCTTCCACTAACGGCCACAGCAGCGTGGCGCGAAGCTATCCGTCCTTCCACACGGATGATGATTCTGGAGACGCCAGGCAACCCGACCATGGAAGTTGCTGACATCATGGCACTGGCCAGGATGGCGAAGAGTGCTGGCATACTGTTGGTGGTGGACAACACGATACTCTCGCCGATCTATCAGAAGCCGTTAACACTGGGCGCTGATCTCGTTATTCAGTCGGCAGGAAAGTTCATTGATGGTCAAGGCCGTTGCGTTGCTGGGGCAGTGGCTGGAAGCAGTAAGCTAATTGCGCCGATAAAAACGGCTCTCCGCAGCGGTGGGATGACGTTAAGTGCCTTTGATGGCTGGCTACTCTCAAAAAGTCTTGAGACGTTGCACGCTCGAATGGTGATGCATGAAACCAACGCCCTGCATGTGGTGCGATATTTACAGGAGCACCCGGACGTCAATCAGGTCCATTACACCGGTTTGCCCGAGCGCCTCGACAAGGAGCTCGTGAATCGGCAACAGACGGGCCATGGTGGGGTACTCAGCGCAGAAGTAAAAGGCGGACAAAAAGCAGCCTGGCAGTTTATCAATCACCTCTCGAAGGTTTCACGCTGTACCAATATTGGCGACGCAAAGACAATGGTTACGCATCCATGGTCTACAACCCATTGCCGGTATAGCGATTCCGAGAAGCTGGATGCCGGAATTACACCCGGCCTGATACGCCTGTCGATCGGCCTGGAGTTTCCAGATGACATCATCGCAGACCTGGCCAGCGCCTTTTCGAAAACCTACCTGCCGGAGCGGGATTCAGCATGAATCAGCTTTAGTGCTTTGACGTCGTTGGCTCGGGGGGAAGTCAAACTTTCGGCTCCATGCGTCCCTGAATGTCTTGGTGCTCTGAAAACCGGCGAGCTCTGCCACCCATTCAATCGAGTGGTTCGTGGATTTCAGTAGCTGGTCGGCCTTCTGAATTCGCTGCTCGTTAACGTACTGTTTGAAGGTCATGCCCGTTGCTTGTCGAAACAGCCGCTGGAAGTGGCGGGCCGAAATATTGAGTTGGCGCGCGACGGACTCTGCAGTTAACGGCTGGTTGTGCTTACTCGCAACAATATCCTGCGCCTCGTGAATCGTAGGGTGGACGTGATCGCGATAAAGAAACTGGGGTGAAATCTGAGGATCATCCCCCATCCGCCGGCTACAGACGACCATTTCTCTGGCAACAGCAATGCCTGCCTCAGGACTGACGATTTCGCTGATGAGGTGCAGTGTCAGGTCGATACCGGCACTGACCCCTGCCGAGGTACACAAGCCCTGGTCCTCGACAAACATACGCTCCTGAAGGACCACGGCCTTCGGGAATTCTTCGGCCAGCCGGCCTAGCTGCCGGTGATGGGTTGTGCACCTTCGGCCATCCAATAGCCCGGCGGCGCCGAGTATGAAAGCGCCCGTGCAAACGCCAATCAGCCGTGCCTCCTGCCTGTCCATTTCCTGAAGCCAATCAAGAACTTCCTGATACCGCTGGGGATCTGTTCTGCCGGCGCTGAGTTTCATTCCGGGAATAAAAATCAGGCTTCCCGGATGTACGGCCTCCGGAAGTGGCAACATCGTGGAAAGCGCCAGACCTTGCCAGCTGGAAACCGTTTGTTGGGGGCTGATGTAATGGCAGCGAAAATGGTCTCCCTGTAATTCATTGCAGTCTGCCAGTGCCTGGACCGGGCCCGATAAATCCATTAGATGGATGTTGGGCAAAATCAGGAAGTAAACGTCCATTTACATCGCTCACGTCAGAAAAATAGTGCCAGATATTCTAATTCATTCTACCGGGCCTAATCCTCGTAAATCATCTTGCGGGTCATCCCACCATCGACCACGAAGTTCTGGCCGGTCACAAAGCGGGCCTCCGGCGAAACCAGAAAGGCCACCATGGCCGCTATGTCGGAAGGGGTGCCGACGCGCCCGCTGGGATGCTGATTGTGATCGGCGGCAGACAGGGGCTGGAGCTCGTTGGGGGCTGGCGTCTGCCAGGCACGGACATCAATCCAGCCCGGGCTGATGCTGTTGGCCCGTACATCCGGCCCCAGGCTAACCGCCAGGGCATGGGTGAGGGCGATCAGCCCGCCCTTGCTGGCGGCGTAGGCCTCGCTGTTGGGCTCGGACTGCAGGGCGCGGGTGGAGGCCATGTTGATAAGGCTGCCCTTGCTCTGGCGAAGGTGCGGCACCGTATGCTTTGCCATCAGAAAGGCACCGGTCAGGTTGACGTCGATTCGCCGCTGCCACTGGGCAAGTTCCAGTGTTTCTATCGGCCCGTTGTCCGGATCAGCAATGCCTGCGTTATTGACCACCGCGTCCAGCCGCCCGCCCCACCGAAGGGCCTCGGCCACGGCGGTAACCACTTCGGGCTCGCAGGATACATCCATCGTGATCAGGTGCAGGTTGTCGGGATTGCCGAAACCCTGCCCGCAGGCTTTGATGGCTTCTGCGTCCTGGTCTAGGACAACCACTCGCCAGCCCTTATCCAGGAAATAGGTGGCAATGCCCTTGCCGATGCCCTGGGCGCCGCCGGTTACGAGGATGACCGGAGTTTGCTGTGTCATGTGTTGCGGCTCCTTGTGATCAGGAAATGCGGCCTGCATTCATCATCAGTGTTTTTTGGGAGTTCGACCAAACAGGACGCGTAACTCATCTTTTGCCGCTTCGAGACGCGCTCTATCCGCTGCGTTGAGTTGTTTGCCCGCCCGGTTGATGTAAAACGTCAGCATCGACATGGCAGAGCGGTAAGGGTCCGATTTTCGGCGGTGGCTCT
>JAWWAM010000374.1:0-3586 GCA_033721715.1 Marinobacter sp. | reverse complement strand
GCCAAGTTCGTCTTCGATCTGCATACCGAGCCAGGCATGGTTGATTACCAGTTCCCGGAATCCTGCTGCCTTCAGCCGTTCCAGGTGATGCACGATTAATGGCCTGCCTCCGGCGGGAAGGAGCGGCTTCGGGGTTGTCAGCGTCAGCGGCCGCATGCGCTCGCCCTTGCCGGCCGCCAGGATCATGGCTTTCACAGGCCGGAGACCTCCACGGGGCCGATCTGTTGTTCCACGGCGGGCACCACGGTGTCGGTCAGCCACTCGTGGAAGTGGCGCAGAGCGGCCTGCCGGCTGCTGGCCTCGACCAGGTAGCCTACAGTACGGGGAACGTCCTTGAGAAATCCAGTCTTGCCGTCACGGATGGCCAGCCTGGCGAAGATGCCGGCGGCTTTCAGATGACGTTGCATGCCCATGAGCTCCATCCATTGGCGGAAGGTTGCCTGATCCGCCTTGTGATAGCCGGCATCGGCGCTCAGGACACGAAACTGCTCGGTCCACCGGCCGATACGCTCCTCCGGCCAGCGGATGTAACAGTCTTTCAGCAGGGAGACCAGGTCATAGGTCACCGGGCCCCGCACGGCATCCTGGAAGTCGATCACGCCAGGCCTGTCGGTATCCGGTTGAACCAGGAGATTGCGGGAATGATAGTCCCTGTGCACCGCCACTTCAGGTTGGGCCAGCGCACTTTCCCGCAGGAAAGCGAAGGTGGTATCCAGCAGTGCTTTTTCACCGTTGCCGAGTGTCAGTCCCAGCTTTTGGGTCAGCAGCCAGTCGGGGAAGAGCGCCATCTCGCGGTCCAGCAGGGTGGTATCGTAGGGCGGCAGTGGGTAGTCCGGCGTATCGCCAGCGCTCTGGATGCGCACCAGCTCCGCCATGGCGGCACCATAAAGCCTGTCGGCATTAGCGGTATTCAGCGCACTGAGCATCAGCTGGTCACCGAAGTCCTCCAGCAACAGAAAGCCCCGGGCCAGGTCCTCTTCAATCACGGCCGGCACGGCAATGTCCAGGCTGCGCCAGTACTGGGCAATGGCGACAAACGGCCTGCAGTCTTCGTGCTCCGGAGGGGCATCCATCACGATGTAGTGTTGTGATCCGGTACCATGAGGATCGCCGCTGACCCGGAAATAACGCCGGAAGCTCGCATCTCCTGAGACTGGCTGTGGCGTTGCCTGGTCAAAACCGGGAAGGTTTCTGACCCACTGGGTGAGCATTGTCAGGCGGGTATCCATGGATTGGCTGGTTTCCTGGCTCATAAATGATTGAAGTTCAAACCTTCCGGCTCATGGCAGGAAGTTAGCAGATCAGTATAGAGACGGTAAAACGGTTTTGCAGCAATGGCCGGTTTCCGTTAACAAGGCAAAGGGCGGCGTGTAAACTAGGCCGCTGTTAAATTGTCTGCGACAGTTGCAAACCCATTCAGGACAGGAACCTTCTCATCGTGCCAGCCTCATCAGGGAAGCTGCGAACACTGCCACACCGGTTGCGGCACGGCGCTGGGTGTGCCGCAGCTGTGGTGGCGGGCTGTCTTGCGCTGGCAGTGTCTCCCGCTGCATGGGCTCAGTCATCGCGGTCTGCGGCGGAAATCGACTGGCGGTCCAGGGACCAACTGCCGGACGAGGTTCGCCACTCTTTGCCGGATTTCTGTGAGGGAGGTTACCTCCCCTCTGTTGTGCCGGTGGGAGTGGATGCAGAGACAACGGCCGGCAACGGCCGGGGGCCCTTGCAGGCGAGTGGCCTCAATGCCAGGTACGAGATCGACAACGAGCTTTATCTTCGCGGGGATGTTCGTCTGCAGCAGGCCGGTTTCAGGGTGACAGGGTCAGAGGCGCGGTACAATCAGTCGTCGGGCTCTGTGGCTATTGAAGGGCCGCTGACCAGCCGTGGCGAGGGATTTTTGCTGACCGGCGAGCGGGCGGACTACGATGTAAACAGCGGCAGGGTTGATATCAATACTGCCACCTTCCTTCTGCATGGTCCGGAAATGCGGGGGTCTGCCGGGCAGCTGTCCCGCACGGCGGAAGACCAGGTGCAAATCCGCCAGGGCTCGTTGACCACCTGCGCCCCTGACAGTAACGACTGGGCAATTGTGGCCTCTGATATCCATCTCGATCAGGGTGAGGGCGTAGGTACGGCGAAGCATGTCCGTCTTGAGCTCAGCGATATTCCGGTGTTTTACTGGCCCTACGCCAGTTTCCCCATTGATGATCGCCGCAAGAGCGGGTTTCTCTATCCGTCGTTTGGTACCTCCAATGCGGGCAGCGGGGCGTTCCTTTCCGTGCCGTATTATCTGAATCTCGCGCCTCATTACGATGCGACGCTGACGCCCCAGTACATTCACGGCCGCGGATTGTTTACCGAGGTCGAGGGACGTTATCTGAGCAGCCTGGGAGAGTCCGTTCTCCAGGTGGGCTATGCCGGCAACGATACCGAGTTTGAGCGGGAATTTCCGGGCGAGGATGGCGAGCGCTGGGGGCTGGATTTCAGCACCCAGGCGGCTCTCGGAGGTGGCTGGAATGGCTATGGCGACTATTCCGTGGTGAGTGATGACGAGTATCTCAGCGATCTGAACCGTACTCTGGAGATTAATCGCGCGACCCATCTGCAACGGCGTGGTGGTGTGCGCTATCGGGATTCATCACAGTATTTCGAAACCTACCTCAGCGGTTACCAGACCATCAGTGATTTCATTGCTGATGAAAACGTTCCCTATTCGCAATTGCCCGAAGTTATATACGGTGCCGTCGTCGATGCCGGCCCGGCCGAACTGTCGCTGGAAAGCCAGTACACCTATTTCTACCGCGACAATGCCGACCTGACCGGGCTGGATCGTGCCAACGGCCAGCGCGCCAGGGCCATACCCGAGGTGGCACTTCCAATGCGGGCGCTCTGGGGTTACGCGCGGCCGTCGGTCAGTGTGGATTACACCCGTTACGAACTGGAAGACTACAATCAGCGGGATCCCGGGTTTGATCGTACCGTGCCGGTAGCGGAATGGGACTCGGGGCTTTACTTTGACCGGCAGTCCAGTGTGTTTGACATACCCTACAATCAGACCCTGGAGCCTCGTCTCTATTACGCCTGGGCGGACGCAGACGCGGACCAGACCTTCATCCCGGATTTCGATACCACGATCCGTTCGTTCAGTTTTGACCAACTGTTCCAGCGCAACCGTTTCAGCGGTGGTGACCGGGTTGGTGACACCAACCAGCTCACGGTTGCACTGACCAGTCGCTTCAACGACCTTCTGACGGGGGCCGAGCGGGCGCGGTTCAGCATCGGCCAGGTACACTACTATGACGACCGGGAAGTGACCCTGGCCGGACAGGGCGGGTCCGACGCCAGTGATTCACCGCTGGCCGGTGAGATGATTCTGCGGCCGGTGGATGGGTTGGAAATCCGTACCTCCGGACTGTGGGAGCCGGATACCCACGAAACCGAAGAAGGTCGCAGCCAGTTGATCTTTCACTCCCCTGAGTATCGCTATCTGGCAAGCGTGGGCCATACCTATCGCCGAAACGAATTCGAACAGTCGGATATCGGAGGCGTTTTTCCTGTCACAGACCGTGTTAGTCTGATCGGTCGCTGG
>JAWWAM010000373.1:0-3588 GCA_033721715.1 Marinobacter sp. | reverse complement strand
GGATGACGAAACCTATGGCATTGATGTCATGCAGATCCAGGAAGTGTTGCGGTACACCGAAATCGCGCCGGTTCCGGGTGCTCCGGATTATGTTCTGGGCATCATCAACCTGCGGGGCAACGTGGTCACTGTTATCGATACGCGCCGTCGCTTCGGGCTGGCGGATGCGGAAGTAACAGATGCAACACGTATTGTGGTGATGGAGTCGTCCAACCAGGTGATGGGTATTCTGGTGGATTCCGTGGCCGAGGTGGTGTACCTGAAAGCCAGTGAAATCGAGACTGCACCCAATGTGGGGAACGAGGAAAGCGCCAAGTTCATCCAGGGTGTGTGTAACAAGAACGGCGAGCTGATCATACTGGTCGAGTTCGACAAGATGCTGTCAGACCACGAATGGGCTGAAGTCTCCGCGCTGTAACGCCGGCTGTTGCCGGCAGGCAGACACGATGGAGGCCCCGTGGAACAATTAACCGAGGACGTCCATCATGTTTGCAGATATCTCTTCCCTGGCCCCGTGGATTTTGACCACCGCTGCACTGTGCCTGCTGTTTGTTCAGGGTATGTTGTTTCGCCGGGAAAACCGCAAACTGCGGGAACAAATCAAAGAACGCTGCGAAATTCTGGGCCGTGAGCTGCATGCCACTGCCAGTGGCAGTATGGGGGTGGGCCAGCGGGTAGTCACTTGCGAGCGCCAGCTTCACGAAATCCGTGGCGTGCTTGACGAGATGCGCCAGAATGACCCCCTGCGGATATCCTACGACGAAGCCTCAAGGCTGGTTGATCTCGGCGCAGATATCGACGATCTTATGAATACGTGCGGAATTTCCCGTCCCGAGGCCGAGCTGGTGTCAGCACTCAGAAAACGTCAGGCGGCCTGATACCATGCTGTTACGGACGTTACTGGATGAAGAGAGTTTACGCCAGGGCCCTTGACGCCCTCAGGTCTGTATCCCGCCATGATTTTGTGTCCGGCTCCGATCTGGCCCCCTCAATAACCGGGCACTCCATCCCTCGCGAAGAAACTGTGCGCCACATTCTGTCCCTGGTTCCGGAGATAGAACCAGACCAGTTGGTGATGCACGTGGGCGGTGGCTCCGGCTACCTCGCTGCAGTTCTGTCGGGGTTGGCCCACCGAGTAATCTATCTGGAGAAAAATCCGGTCGTTGCAGAAGCCGCGCGCGAGCGGTTTTTCCGCCTGGGCCTGCACAACGTGGATGTCGTTGTGGCCAGCGTGGAAGAAGTACCGGAACCGGACCAGTTGTGCGATCTGGTTCTGTGCACCACCTTTATCAGCGAACGGAATGTTTTGGTTCCCCTGCTGCGGGAAGGGGGGCATCTGTTTTGTATTGAAGGGCGAGCTGGCCCGGTTCCGAGTCTGGCCATGTTTGTCAAGAAAGGTGTCCAGTTGGAACGGGTCCGGACACTTGGCTGGGTAGACTTTAACCGCAACGTGGAACAGATTCTGATAGACCAGGGTATTGTTGACGACAAGATCCTGGCAGAGGCGAAAGCTGAGGCCGCCACGCAGAATAGCCCCCTGCTTGATATCCTTCGACGCAAGCTGAATCTTGAGGAAATCGATCTGTATCGCTCCCTCGCCCGGCAAAGGGGGATGACGTTCACTGACGCGGAGGAGCTGCTCCCGGATCTCCATCCCGGGCTGTTCCGTCGTTTTTCCCGCACGTTTCTCGATCTGTCACGCCTGATTCCCGTTTCCCAGGATAATAACAAGATCACCGTTGTAACCGATGATCCGGATGCACGTACCGATCAGCTGGAACGCCTTACCCCAAGCCAGGTTATCGAGTGTTTGCTGGTAACGCCGACCGATTTTCGCCGCGTCTGGTCCGCACTGGATCTGACGGCCAAAGGTCTTGGATTTGTGGCTGATCACGGTGATGGCACCGATGAGAAGCCGGACGCCGGCGGAAGCAAAGACCAGCTGCTGGGCAATGATCCCGGCAATAAGCATGTCAGCCCGTATCTGGTGTCGGTTTACGAAGCCATCCTGCTGGATGCCGTCAGTGAAAAAGCCAGTGATATTCACATCGAGCAGTATGGGAATCGGGTCCGCATTCGCCTCAGGGTGGATGGCGACCTCCACGACTTGCCGCAATACCAGTTGTCGCCCCGGGAAATCAGAGGGGTGATTAATGTCATCAAGCTCCGGGCGGAACTGAACATTGCCGAGCACCGGTTGCCCCAGGGTGGCCGCTCGCGGTTGCAGCTGGGCAATATCGCCTACGATCTGCGGATTCAGACCCAGCCTTCGCTGCATGGGGAGCATGCCATTATCCGGTTGTTGCCCCAGACAGGGCGTGCCATGACCATCTCCGAGCTGGGTATGTCGCCCATGATTGGTGCGCGTTACGAGCGTCTTCTGGACAACCCGGCAGGCCTGGTGCTGGTTGTCGGCCCGACCGGTTCCGGGAAGTCGACCACACTCTATGCGGGCCTGCAAACCCTGGCGGATGACGGCCGCCGAAAGGTAATCACGGTAGAGGACCCGGTCGAATACTCTATCGACAATATTCAACAGACCCGCGTGCGTACCGAGATCGGGTTTGGCTTCTCCGATGCCATGAGGGCCTTCGTCCGGGAAGATCCGGACGTTATTCTTGTCGGCGAAATTCGTGACCAGGAAACCGCTCTGGAGGCGATACGTGCCTCCCAGACCGGCCACGTGGTGCTGTCAACGTTGCATTGTAACGACGCCGTGGATTCGCTGCAGCGTCTATACGACCTGGGCGTTCACCCGAACTCTATTGCCGGTGAGTTGCTGGCAGTGATCGCCCAGCGACTGGCGAAGCGAATCTGCAAACACTGTCGCCAACCTGCCACGCCCGATCCGGCGATCGTGGCCTAGCTGTTTCCCGACGGCCCACCGGCGGATTTCCGGTGTTTCGAAGGTGCAGGCTGTACCAGTTGCAGTGGCCGCGGTACCCAGGGCCGGGTGGCAATTGTGGAATATATGGAAGTCGATTCCGACATCCGTAACGCCATTTCCAGTCAGCCGCCTATCGGAGAACTTCGCTGGCGGGCACTGGATGCGGGTCTGATTACCATGCGGGACAGTGCCCTGGATCATGTGATTGAAGGCATTATCCCGCTTTCGGAACTGCCGCGGATACTCCCAATGGAACGCATGGCGCCGGAAGTTCGCGGTGGCCGCAGGAGTCAGGAATGAACAGCAGGAATCAGGCGTCCAGAGCCGCCCAGCGTGAGCCGGCAGAAACCGTTTACGCGGAAGAGCTCGCGAAGCTCAGAGGTATGGATCACGGCCCGGTGCCCCCCGGCTGGCAGATGTCACCCCGTGCGGTGGAAAAGTTCGTCATGGGGGATGAAAAGCTGGGTATTGAACGCAAGTTCGTTGCCGACCGGGCCATGGTGGTGCGGATCATCATTTCCCTGTGTACCAGCCGCGGATGCCTTCTGGTTGGCGAGCCTGGTACCGCCAAGTCCTGGCTTTCGGAACTGTTGTCGGCCGCGATATCGGGCAGCTCAACCCTGACACTTCAGGGCGGGGCGGTAAGCCAGGTCGGACAACTGTTGTACAGCTGGAACGAATCTGTCCTGCATAACGAGGGT
>JAWWAM010000372.1:0-3593 GCA_033721715.1 Marinobacter sp. | reverse complement strand
CTGCAGCGACGGATACTGCCATTGTTCCATTACAGCCTTCGGACGGATGGATTATTGATGCTGGGCAGTTCGGAAACCATCGGCCGGCTGAATCATCTGTTTGCACCACTGAAGCCGAAACTGCGACTGTACCGATGCAAATCTTTCGAATCGTTTCGCCACTCTGACTTCCTGCTAAAATCATTCCCACCCATGTCCACCTTGCACAAGGAGCAGCTCGTGCGATCCAACCAGGTTCCTCCACAGGCTGCGACCAACAACCTGCAGTCCGCTGCTGACAATGTGTTGTTACAGGTCTATTCGCCAGCCGCAGTGGTTCTTAATGCCGACGCCGATATCGTGTATATCAGTGGCCGTACCGGCAAGTATCTGGAGCCGGCAGCAGGAAAGGCCAACTGGAACATCCATGCCATGGCCCGGGAAGGCCTGCGCGAGCCTCTTTACACCGCCCTGCAACAGGCACTGGAGCAAACGGAGCCGCTGGAACTTACGGGGGTGCTGGTTAAGAGCGAAGCCGGTACCCAGGCCGTCGACGTAACCATTCAGGCCCTGCGTGAACCGGATGCCCTGAAGGGCATGACCATGGTTGTGTTCCGCGATGCTCCCACGCCAGAGGCCCCCCGGCGCCGAAAATCTGCTTCGGTGGCCGAATCGGACTATGCTGCGGAGATCCACCGTTACCAGAAAGAAATTGAAAGCCTGCGACAACAGGCAAAACACACGCGGGAAGAATTGCAGGCGTCCAACGAAGAGCTGCAGTCCACCAACGAAGAGCTGCAGTCAGCCAATGAGGAACTGACCACCTCCAAAGAAGAAATGCAGTCGATGAACGAAGAACTGCAAACCATCAACACGGAACTACAGACCAAACTGGATGACCTCGCACTCGCCCAGAGCGACATGCAGAACGTGCTCAACAGCATTGAAATTGCAGTTCTATTCCTGGACCAGGACCTGAATGTACGACGCTACACTGAGCGGGCCGCTACTATCATCAGCCTGCGCGAGAGCGACGTCGGCCGCCCGCTCAGCGATCTCACCACCAGCCTGCGTTACCCTGAGCTCCAGGAAGACGCGCGACAAACCCTGGAGACCCTGGCGGTCAGGGAAAAGCAGATCACCACCAGCGATGACCGGTGGTTTTCAGTCAGGATTATTCCCTACCGCCGCCTGGACAACATGATTGACGGCGTTGTCATCACCCTGGTGGACATTACCGACACCAAGAAGCTGGAATCCTCCCTGCGGAAGAAACCTTCGGCCTGAGGCAATTTCAGGGTTCACGCTTATCATCCCCACTTCGATGCTGCTGCTCCCACAAATGGGCATAGTGGCCGCCACGGGCCAGTAGCGTGCCATGGTTGCCGCTCTCGACAATTCGTCCGCCCTCCATCACCAGGATGGTATCCGCATCCCGAATGGTGGAGAGACGATGAGCAATCACCAGCGACGTGCGCTGACGACTGACTTCCTTCAGCGCCCCGAGAATTGCCTGTTCAGACAGGGAATCCAGGGAAGAGGTGGCCTCGTCCAGAATCAGCACCGGTGGATTTTTCAGGATCACACGGGCAATCGCTACCCGTTGTTTCTCGCCCCCGGAGAGCTTCAGTCCACGCTCGCCCACCTGGGTTTCATAACCATCCGGCAGGCTCCGGATAAAGGCGTCCAGATGGGCCATACGGGCCGCCTCATAGACCTCCTCTTCGCTGGCCCCGGGCCGTCCGTAAGCCAGGTTACGGTAGAGGGTGTCATTGAACAGTACGGTGTCCTGGGGTACCACGCCGATGGCCGCACGCAGGCTGGCCTGGGTGACGGCCCGAATGTCCTGGCCATCAATGGTTATGCAGCCCTGGTCCACATCGTAAAACCGGAACAGCAGCCGGGCCAGGGTGGACTTGCCGGCGCCGCTGGCACCCACTACGGCGACGGTGTGACCCGGCGGGATGGAAAAACTCACATTTCGAAGAATCTGGCGGTCCTGTCGATAGGCAAAGTGGACATGGTCAAAACGGACTTCGCCTTTATCCACAACCAGTGGTTTGGCCTCTGGCGCGTCTTCAATCGCCGGTTCGTCCCCAAGCAGCCCGAATAACCGCTCTACGTTCACCAATGCCTGGCGTATTTCGCGGTACACAAACCCCAGCGCATTCAGGGGGATAAACAGCTGCAACAGGTAGGCGTTGATCATGGTGAAATCGCCCAGGGTAATCTCACCCGTCGCCACTTCCCGCACTGCCATCACCATGATCGCAATCATCGCCAGGCCGATAATCAGCGCCTGGCCGGAATTCAGCGCCGCCAGGGACAGGCGGTTTTTAAGACGGGCCTGTTCCCAGTCGTCCAGGTTGTCGTCGTACAGCTGGGCTTCGAATTTCTCGTTGTTGAAGTACTTCACCGTTTCGTAGTTGAGCAGGCTGTCCACCGCCCGGGAGTTGGACTGGTTATCCCGGGCGTTGGCTTCACGCACAAACTTGGTGCGCCATTCGGTAACCTTGATGGAAAACACCACGTAGACCACCACGGCCACCAGAATCGCCAGTACATAACCGACGTTGAACACTACGAACAGGATGCCGGCGACCAGCAGGATTTCCAGCAGCGTGGGCACGATGTTGAACAGGGTGAAACGCAGCAGGAAGCTGATCCCGTTGGTGCCCCGTTCAATATCACGGGCCAGACCACCGGTCTTGCGATCCAGATGGAACGCCAGTTCCCGGTTATGCAGGTGTTCGAATACCCGCAGAGACACCCGCCGCATGGCCCGTTCCGCGACCCGGGCGAACACCGCATCCCGCAGTTCGCTGAACAGTGTGCTGCCGAACCGGAGCAGGCCATAGGCCACCACCAGTAAAACCGGAATCCACAGCAGCACCTCGCCACCTTTATTCTGGTCCAGGTAGTCGACGATGTATTTCAGGGCAACCGGCGTGGCGACCGTCGCGAGTTTGGAAATTATCAGAAACCCCAAAGCCAGAAACACACGGCCACGGAATTCCGCCAGATAGGGCCAGAGACCGGATATGATTTTCCAGTCCGGTTTATGGTCAGCGGGGTAGTCGTTATCGGCGTAGGCTCTCACTCGGGTTCCTTTCGACGGCGGAGTAGTCGAGCGTGCGGGATGGGACTTGCCTGCCAGGACACGCTGTGAATACGTCCCTGTACGCTCGACAAAAGCCATCCATGGCTTTTGACGGTCCTGGCAGGCAAGTCCCATCCCGCACGCTCTTACGTAGCTGTATGATAGGTCTTGTTTTGAGTAAAAATCGTATGGATGCCAGAGTTTACCTCACTCTCTGCTCAGGAGGCACATCATCAACACCCGTCACCGCAAAGCGTTGAAGCTGGTTTTCGATTTCATAAGCCCTTACAAGATGGCAGTTGCTGGTGCCCTGGTTGCTCTGGTTATTACGGCGGGTATCACGCTTGCACTTGGACAGGGACTACGGATTCTCGTCGACCAGGGACTGGCAACCCAATCCCCCGGGATGTTGTCCAAAGCTGTGGGGCTTTTCTTTGTACTGGTGATTGGCCTGGCAATCGGTTCCTTTGCCCGCTTCTACCTGGTGTCCTGGATTGGCGAAAGGGTAGTGGCG
>JAWWAM010000371.1:0-3596 GCA_033721715.1 Marinobacter sp. | reverse complement strand
TGCCAGCGCTAGACCGCGCTCAGACAACTATTGAAACAGAAAATTCGTTTGAAAATGCGCAAATATGATTCATAGTTAACAGAGTATCCATAATTGTAAGCTACAATAAGCTGTAGATTTATCGCCAGGAGTAACAAGAAATGACCGGTAAAATTTCCAACATCGTTATTACTGCCGTAGCGGTTTGCCTGCTGGCGTTTTCCTCTGTCGGCCATGCTCAGGCCATTGACGAAGAGCCCTCTGCGCTGGCAATGACCGGTGATGCCCTGTTTGTTCGCCCGGCCCTGCTTGCCACCACCATCATTGGCAGTGCCGTCTACCTGGTATCCCTGCCGTTCTCTGCTCTCGGTGGTAATGCCGCTGAAGCTGGCGACGTTCTGGTTGTTGGTCCGGCCAAGGCCACCTTTGTGCGCTGCCTTGGCTGCACCCGCACTGGCAAAAAGCCTGAGACCATTGAGCAGAACTGATCCGTAGAATCCCGCCTTGCCAATTCAAGCATTCTTCGGCAGCCTGAGGTTCAACCAACTTCAGGCTGTTTTTGTTTATGGTGAACTGGAACTCCCTCGATACCGTGTTCCTGGATATGGATGGAACACTGCTCGACCTGCATTTTGACAACCATTTCTGGCTCGAGCACCTGCCCAGGCGCTACGCCGAATACAACAACCTCAGCCCTGAAGAAGCGCGCGACACTGTTATCCCCATGATTATGGCCGAGCGCGGATCCCTCAACTGGTACTGCACCGATTACTGGAGCGACCGGCTGGAGCTGGACATTACCGGCCTCAAGGCAGAAGTGGGCGAACGCATCGGCTACCGGCCCCATGTAACCGATTTTCTCGATGCAGTTAAAAGCAGCGGCCTGCGCTCCGTTATCGTGACCAACTGCCACCCCGACCCCCTCAGACTGAAGCTACAGCGCACCGGTCTCGACAGCCGGGTGGACAACATCATCTCCAGCCACCAGTTAGGCAAACCCAAGGAAGATCCGGCCTTCTGGCGTGATCTGGCCCAACTCGAAACCTATCGGCCCGCAGCCACCCTGATGGTAGACGACAGTTTTCCGGTGCTCGAAAGCGCCCGTACCGCCGGCATAGCCCAGTGCCTGGCCATCCTCGCACCGGACAGCAAGCAGGCAGCCCGGGACAGGCACCCGGATATCCCCTCGATTCATCACTTCGATGAAGTCCTGCCGGCCCTGCGTCAGCGCCAGACCCTGCCATCCGGCCGATGAGCCAGCTATACTATGGCTATACGCTCATCAGGTGAGGAGACATGACGGCAACCACCACTGACGACAACCGCGTAAGACTCGACAAATGGCTGTGGGCGGCACGCTTCTACAAAACCCGTAACCTCGCCAAACAGGCCATTGAAGGGGGCAAGGTTCACTACAACAGCCAGCGAACCAAACCCGGAAAGCTGGTGGAGCCCGGCGCCAAGGTCACTCTGCGGCAGGGATGGCAGGAGCGCATTGTCATCGTGGATGACATCAGCGAACGTCGCCGGGGTGCTCCGGAAGCCCAGAAGCTCTACCACGAAACCGACGACAGCGTGAAACGCCGGGAAGAACTCTCGTGGCAGCGAAAAACAATGCAGGCAGCACAGTTGCCGCCTGCCCGACGGCCCTCCAAGAAGGATCGCCGGGATATCCAGCGCTTCCGCGAACAGAACGGGCTTTGATGTCCCACCCCACAGATTACCAATTCCGATTTTAACGCTCAGGAGAAAACACCATGGCATCCCGGGACCAGTTCCAGCGATTCATTTTTGAAGACAGCCAGGTCCGGGGAGCCTGGGTGAAGCTCAACGACAGCTACAGTGAAATTGGTAACCAGGCGCCGTATCCCGACTCTGTGAGGCGCATTCTTGGAGAATCCCTGGCCGCCAGCGTACTGATGAGCAGCACCCTCAAATTCGAAGGCACCCTCTCTTTACAGGCCCAGGGCAAAGGGCCGCTACGAACCCTGATGGCGGAATGCAGCCACGACCACTTCATCCGCGGCCTGGCCCGATACGACGAACACGCCGTTACCGAGGAATCCCTGGACGCGCTGCTGGGTGAAGGCAGCATGGCCATCACCATCTCGCCGGACAAAGGGCAGCGCTATCAGGGTGTGGTGCCCAGAGAAGAAGAAAACCTTGCCGGCTGCCTGGAAGAATACTTCGAGCGCTCTGAGCAGATCCCCACCAGTTTCTTCCTGTTTGCCGACGAGAACCGCAGTGCTGGCCTGATGCTGCAAAAAATGCCCGGCACTACCGAGCAGGATTCCGACCTCTGGGACCGCCTGAACCACCTGGCCAGCACCGTGGAAGCCGAGGAACTGCTGGGGTTGGATAGCGAAACATTGCTCCACCGGCTGTTCCACGAAGAAACCGTGCGCCTGTTCGACGCCGAAACGGTCGCCTTCCGCTGCAGCTGCTCAAGGGAACGAACCCTGGGCGCGCTGGAGGCCATCGGCCAGGCCGAGTGCTACAGTATCCTGGAAGAACAGGGGTCCATCGAGATGGATTGCCAGTTCTGTCACGCCCACTATCGCTTCGATAGAAATGATATTGATCATCTTTTCACCGGTCATACGTTACACTGAACACCCGGCTGAATGGCCCGGAAGCCAGTGGTAGAGCGGCTTCCGGGGCAGTCGTTTTTTACCGGCGTCTCTGGCATAATAGCGCGCCTGAACTGACCCGATTGCTCAGATTTCCGTCAATTTTCAGGGGGGACGGCCTGAGCAGTCACGATCACATCCCGAGGGCGAGGTCGAAGTGAGTAACACTTATAATGATCTGTGTGCAGCACGACTGATCGAGTTAGCACTGGAAAGACACGAGGGCCAACTGGCCGCAAACGGTTCACTGGTGGTAAAAACCGGCGAACGCACCGGCCGGTCCCCGATGGACCGCTACATCGTGGAGGAGCCAAGCACCTCCGACGACATCCACTGGGGCCCCATCAACCGCCCGTTCGACGCGGAAAAGTTTGATGCCCTCTGGGACCGCGTGGAAGCCTACATCGCCGAGAAAGACAGCTTTGTAAGCCATGTGCATGTCGGCTCTGACCCGGAACACTATCTCCCGGTACGCATGACCACCGAGACCGCCTGGCAGAACCTGTTCGGCCAGAACCTGTTCATTCGCCCGGAGACCTTCAACCCGGCCGACAAGCAGGAATGGCAGATCCTCAACGTTGCCAATTTCGAATGCGTGCCCGAGCGTGACGGCACCAACAGCAACGGCACCGTGATCATCAACTTTTCCAAGCGCAAGGTATTGCTGGCGGGCATGCATTACGCCGGCGAGATGAAAAAGGCCATGTTCTCAGTACAGAACTTCCTGCTACCGGAGAAAGACGTGCTGCCAATGCACTGCTCCGCCAACGTGGGCGAAGACGGCGAAACCTGCCTGTTCTTCGGTCTCTCCGGCACTGGCAAAACCACCCTGTCGGCCGATCCGGAGCGCTTCCTGATTGGTGACGACGAGCACGGCTGGGGCCCCGGCACTGTTTTCAACATCGAAGGTGGCTGCTACGCCAAGTGCATTGACCTGAGCCGGAAAAACGAACCCATTATCTGGGATGCGATCCGCTTTGGTGCCCT
>JAWWAM010000370.1:0-3601 GCA_033721715.1 Marinobacter sp. | reverse complement strand
GAGAACCACGTCATTCTTCACTTCACCATCCCGCGCCAGGGCCGCCAGGGCGGTTACCGCTACGTAGTAGCGGTCCACCTCGAAGTGACTCCGCAGTTTTTCGCGGGTGTCACTGCGGCCGAAGCCGTCGGTGCCCAGGGTCAGGTAGGTTTTGGGGATGTAGGCGCGCACCTGCTCGGACAACAGCTTGATATAGTCCGTCGAGGACACCACCGGCCCCTGCTGTTTCTCCAGGCACTGGGTGATGTAGGCCTTCTTGGGTGTATCGTCCGGATGCAGACGGTTCCAGCGTTCAATGTGCAGGCCGTCCCGGGCCAGCTCGTTGAAGCTGGTGACGCTCCAGACATCACTGGCAACGCCAAAGTCGTCCTTCAGCAGCTCGGCCGCCGCGCGCACCTCGTTGAGGATAGCACCGGAGCCCATCAGCTGAACCCTCGGGGTCTTCTTGCGGCCCTTGGTTTCAACGGAATCGAGCAGGTACATACCCTTGATGATGCCGTCTTCCACTCTCTTGGCTTCTTTGCCTTTCGGCATGGCGGGCTGTTCGTAGTTTTCGTTCTCGATGGTCAGGTAGTAGAAAACGTTCTGGTTATCTTCAAACATTTCCTTGATGCCATGCTGGACCACCACCGCCATTTCATAACCGTAAGCCGGGTCATAGGCCTTACAGCTGGGAATGGTCTGGGCCAGGATGTGGCTGTGGCCGTCCTGGTGCTGCAGACCTTCACCATTGAGCGTGGTACGCCCGGCGGTGCCACCCACCAGGAAACCCCGGGCCTGAATATCGCCAGAGGCCCAGGCCAGATCACCCACACGCTGGAACCCGAACATGGAGTAAAAGATGTAGAACGGCACCAGCGGGAAGTTGTTGGTGCTGTAGGAAGTGGCTGCCGCCATCCAGGCCGCCATGGAGCCATCCTCGTTGATCCCTTCTTCGAGAACCTGGCCTTTCTTGTCTTCCTTGTAGTACATGATCTGGTCACGGTCTTCCGGCACATACTTCTGGCCTTCCGACGTGTAGATACCCAGCTGGCGGAACATACCTTCCATGCCAAAGGTACGGGCCTCGTCCGGCACGATCGGGACCACCCGCTTGCCGATACGCTTGTCTTTGGTCAGGGCCGTCAGCAACCGCACGAATGCCATGGTGGTGGATATCGCACGGCCATTGGAGCCTTCGATCACTGCCTTGAAGGTATCCAGTGGCGGCGCCTGCAGCGGCTGGCAATCCTTGCGGCGTTTGGGATAGAAGCCACCCAGTTCCTGCCGGCGCTTGTTCATATACACAATTTCAGGGCTGTCCGGGGCGGGCCGGTAATACGGCACGTCCTTGAGCTCCTCATCTTTCAGCGGCACTGCAAACCGGTCACGGAACGCCTTGAGCTGCTCCATATCCAGCTTTTTCAGGGAGTGAGCCGTATTCTGGGCTTCACCGGCCGTGCCGAACCCGTAACCCTTGATAGTGTGGGCCAGGATCACTGTCGGCCGACCGCCATTGTTGTGAATCGCATGGTGATAAGCCGCGTACACCTTGTAGGGATCGTGACCACCCCGGTTAAGCTTGTTGATGTCCTCGTCGGTGAGGTTTTCCACCATCTTGGACAGCTCAGGGTACTTGCCGAAGAAATGCTTACGGGTATAGGCCGGGCCATTGCTCTTGAAGTTCTGCAGGTCGCCATCCACGGCTTCGTCCATTACCCGTTGCATCAGGCCGTCGTGATCCTGTTCGAACAGCGGGTCCCACATGCGGCCCCAGACCACTTTCAGCACGTTCCAGCCGGCGCCCCGGAAGACACCTTCCAGCTCCTGAATAATCTTGCCATTGCCCCTAACCGGACCATCCAGGCGCTGCAGATTGCAGTTAACCACGAAGATGAGGTTGCTGAGATTCTCGCGGCCAGCCACAGAGATGGAGCCCAGAGTTTCCGGCTCGTCACACTCGCCGTCGCCCACGAAGCACCACACCTTGCGGTCCCCCATGTCGATCAGTTCACGGCTGTGCAGGTACTTCATGACGTGGGCCTGGTAAATGGCCTGAATGGGCCCAAGCCCCATGGACACCGTGGGGAACTGCCAGTAGTCCGGCATCAGCCAGGGGTGGGGATAAGAGGACAGGCCATTGCCGTCCACTTCTTCCCGGTACTTGTCCAGTTGCTCTTCGTCGAAACGGCCTTCCAGGTAGGAGCGGGCATAGATGCCGGGAGAAGAGTGGCCCTGGAAGTAAACCAGATCCGATTCCCGCTTTTCATCACCACCGTGGAAGAAATAGTTAAAGCCGACGTCGTAAAGGGTGGCTGCCGAGGAGAATGACGATACGTGCCCGCCCAGCTCACCCGGGCGCTGATTGGCCCGCAGCACCATCGCCATGGCATTCCAGCGGATAAGGGAACGGATGCGCCGTTCCATGAACAGATCGCCCGGCATGCGAGCTTCCTGGGTCACCGGGATAGAGTTACGGAACGGCGTGGTAATGGAATAGGGCAACTCGGTGCCGTCGCGGCTGGCTCGTTCGGAGAGCCTTTCGAGAATGTACTTGGCGCGATCAACGCCCTCCTGTTCGATCAGAGATTCCAGCGCATCCAGCCATTCACTGGTCTCTATGGGATCATCGTCCTGGTACATCAAACCTCCCCTTGGCATATAAAAGTGCGGCGCGTGCCACGATCAGCAGCGGAGCGCCTTGCAGTGTCGATAAGCTGCGATGGAATGCAGAACGTTTTGTTATGGGCTTTCGTCTGTTTGCTACCTTGAACAAGCATAGAACACGATTGCCAGTTTTACTGCCTGAAGCGCTTTGCTTTAACGGCTTTTGGCCTGACCTTCAGACGGTAACAACACCTCCGCCTGAATCAACCCGAGAATTACGTAGTATTTTTACTACATTTCGGTGTGAAAATTCAATTTTATGAACAAATTTACGCCGAACAACCGGACTATTTCGGTTACTTACGCAAGAATGGCGCCTTTTTCGTCTTCAAACAAGCACATTCAGACCAAGGTCGTAGGATTCCTACGGCAAGCAAAACCTTAACGTGCTAAAAGAAAAATAACCTTAGATTCTCGACACTTCCCCAATTAACGATACCTTTTTATTTAATATTCAACCGTTTACTGCACCTCCAGACCTCCACGGCACGCCATTTTTAATTAGACCTGAAAATGCTTTTGGATTTATGTATACTCGCCTGCCCGTTTTTTAACCAGCGGAGCGGTGGCGAAACCCACCCTCCTGAATTTGGCGCTTAACCAAAGAGGGCGATCTATGAACTCCATCGTCACGTTCCCGAACCGCATCCCGACTGCCGAGTTCGAAGAGCGGCGCTTCAAGGTCTACACGGACCGCCAGCTCGACAAGATCGAAATTATCCAGAATCTCCCCGAAGAGACCCTGTTCGAGATGAAAGTGGTAGCCAGCGTGCTGCCCTTCCGTGTCAACGAATATGTCATCAACGAACTGATCAACTGGGACAAGGTACCCAACGACCCGATCTATCAGTTGGTGTTTCCCCAGAAAGGCATGCTGAAGGACGAGCATTACGAGCGCATGGCAAAAATGCATCGGGAAGGCGCCGAGAAGAAAGAAATCCAGGCGGTGGCGAAG
>JAWWAM010000369.1:0-3601 GCA_033721715.1 Marinobacter sp. | reverse complement strand
TCTGCTCATCGCTGGCGTCGGGGAACCCGTAAGCGAGGTTTTCGCGGATACTGCCTTCAAACAGGTAAACGTCCTGGCTCACCAGCCCGATGGCTTCACGCAAAGATTTAAGGCTGACGGACTGGACAGGCTGGCCGTCGAGGCGAATCTGGCCGCCGGTGGGATCGTAAAAACGCAGCAGCAGTTTGATCAGTGTCGACTTGCCGGAGCCGGTCGCGCCCACCAGCGCCAGGGTGTTGCCGGCCGGTACGTGTACGGAAATGTTGTCGATACCAGCGCCACTGGACGGATAGTGAAAGCTCACTCCCTCAAAGCTGACTTCACCCTTTACCGGTTGCTCCAGTGTTTTGCCGGCATCGTCCTTTACATGCACCGGCTCAGCCAACAGGTCGAGAATGCGGCGGGTACTGGCCATGGCCCGTTCAAACAGGTCGATCACTTCGGCAAGGCCGGTCAGTGGCCATAGCAGGCGCTGGGTCAGGAACACCAGAACCCCGTAGGCACCCACGTTCAGATTGCCTTCCAGCGCCATCATGCCGCCCACGGTAAAGGTGGCCAGGAACCCGGCCAGAATCGCCATCCGGATGATGGGGATAAACGCCGAACTGATGCGAATGGCCCTGCGGTTGGCGTCAACGTAGGCCTCGCTGCTGGCTTTCAGGCGCTCGGCTTCGCGCCGTTCCGCCGTAAAACTCTTGATAGTGGCTATGCCGCCCAGGTTGTTGGCCAGGCGACTGGACAGGTCGCCCACCTTCTCCCGCACATCGGCGTACAGCGGGCCGGCTTTGCGCTGGAAGTAGAACGCGCCCCAGATGATCAGCGGAATAGGGGTGAACGCCAGCAGGGCGATCAGGGGTGATAAGACGAAGAACACGGCACCGACAGCCACCACCGTCACCACCACCTGGATCATGGCGTTGGCGCCGCCATCCAGGAAACGTTCAAGCTGGTTAACGTCGTCGTTCATGGTGGCAACCAGCTGGCCGGAACTGCGGGCTTCAAAGAAACTCATGTCCAGCTTCTGGGCGTGCTCGTAGGCATCCTGACGCAGGTCGGACTGCAGGCGCTGGGCCAGATTGCGCCAGAGGATCTGGAACAGGTATTCGAAGATGGACTCGCCGGCCCAGATAAAGAACGTGAGCACCGCCAGAATGGTGATCTGCTCCTGGGCGGTTTCGAATCCCAGCCCTGCCACGAAGCTTTCTTCCTGGTTGACCACCACGTCAATGGCAACACCAATCAGGATCTCCGGAGCAATATCGAACAGCTTGTTGATAATGGAGCAGGTGGTCGCCGCGATGATCTGGCGGCGATAGCCTCTGGCGTACCGCAGAAGGCGCCCGAGCGCCGCGAAACTGCTGGTGGTCTTGGGGGAAGGCTCGCTCATTGTTCGCTCCGCTTGCGCCAGAAAAGCGGCAAGGGTAGCGGATTTCTCAGGGTTTTAAAACAGAATCATTATCACTTGCGAGTATTTCGCTGCAGCCACCGGTCCAGTTTGTCCGCAAATTCCTTGCGGTCTGTCTGGCCCAGAGGTGGCGGGCCACCCGTCACCTGGCCGGCGTTTCGCATTTCTTCCATGAAGTTGCGCATGGCCAGGCGCTGGCGGATATTCTCCCTGGTAAAGGCCTGGCCGCGCGGATTGAACACCTCTGCCCCTTTCTCGATGGCCTCGGCGGCCAGCGGAATGTCCTGGGTGATAACAAGGTCGCCTTCGTGCATCTGGTCCATGATCTCGTTGTCCGCCACGTCAAAACCCTGTGGCACCTGCCTGCGCTTGATGAAGGGGCTCGGGGGCAGGTTAATGGCGTGGTTCGCAATGAAGGTGGTGTCGACTTGCCAACGGGTTGCGGCGCGGCAGAGAATTTCCCGGATGGGGACGGGGCAGGCGTCGGCGTCGACCCAGATTGGCATGGCTGGTTTCCTCCTGATTCAGTTCTGGGGGGAGTTTACCTCGCGTTGTTATGAGCCTGGTAGGTTTTGGCGGCGTATCTCTTAAAATCTTTCCGGGGAGGTATTGGTGATGTGGAATCGGTTGCTCTTATCCGCTTTGTTGGGCTTGTTCTCCTGTTTTAATGCCTTTGCTGCCGATGGCAATGCAGAGGCCTGGGAGGCCCTGCGTGAGGGGCGTGCAGTGTTGATGCTTCGTCACGCCCTGGCACCGGGCACCGGAGACCCCGGCAGCTTTAAAGTGGATGACTGCTCCACACAGCGCAATCTGAACGACACCGGCCGCGAGCAGGCGAGGGCGTGGAAGCCATTTCTGGAGGAGCATGGCATCACTGAAGCGCGGGTGTTCAGCAGCCAGTGGTGCCGTTGCCTGGATACTGCACGGGAAATGAACGTGGGGCCGGTGGAGGAGATGATATCGCTGAACTCGTTTTTTCGCAGCCGGGAGAAAGGGCAAATGCAAACCGAGCAGACGATTGCGATTGTGAATGAGCTGGAACCCGGGCCGCCAGTGGTGCTGGTGTCGCACCAGGTGAATGTGACGGCGCTGACAGAGGTGTACCCTTCATCTAACGAGGGCGTGGTGATTGCAATGCCGCTGTCTGAAAACCCGACGGTGCTGGCAAGAGTTTCGCCTGGGCGGTAGTGCTATAATGCCGCGCTCATTCAGTTAACAGGAAATCACATGTCTCAGCTTCCCCCATGCCCCGAATGCAGCTCTGAATATACCTATGAAGATGGTGTGCAACTGGTTTGTCCCGAATGCGGGCATGAATGGTCGGAGGCGGAAGTGGCGGCGAATGAAGCCGGCAAGGTGATACGTGATGCCAATGGCAACGACCTTCAGGATGGAGATTCCGTTACGGTGATCAAGGACCTCAAGGTCAAGGGCTCCAGCTCTGTGGTAAAGGTGGGCACCAAGGTGAAGAACATCCGCCTTGTGGACGGGGATCACGACATCGACTGCAAGATCGACGGCATTGGTGCCATGAAACTGAAATCCGAGTTCGTCAAGAAAGCCTGACCCGGTGAGTTCATCGCAGGATTAACGGAGAGATTGAATGGCCGATAACGATAAGGATGTAGCACCAGCGCAGTCACCATCGCCAGAGAGGAAAAACGAACTGCATCAGGAGCTCCCCGTTGATTTTCCTGATCCGTTCTTTCGCAGTCTGCACCGGGTTATCCGGTTTGCGATCCGGGTGCTTGCGGTACTGATGGTCGCGGTAATTCTCTGGGGCGTGGGCGATGTTATTTACATCATTTACGACAGGTTGATCACGCCGCCTTTCCTGCTGTTGAATATTAACGATATTTTCTACACCTTCGGTGCCTTTATGGCGGTGCTGATTGCAGTGGAAATCTTCATCAATATACGGCTCTATCTAGGTACCAACGTCTTCCCGGTGCAGCTGGTTGTCGCCACCGCGCTTATGGCGATCGCCCGGAAAGTCATCGTGCTGGATTTTGAAACACTGACCCCCATGTACCTGATCGGTATCGCCGCGACCACCCTCGCACTTGGCGTTACCTATTGGCTGTTGAGGCAGGGCAATCAGTACCATGAGTGGGACGACTGATTGCCCTCTGTTCTGGAGATGCCTGGCTACACGCCCGCCGCAACCTGCACTTGTTGTTCCAGCTCCCTGGCAAG
>JAWWAM010000368.1:0-3618 GCA_033721715.1 Marinobacter sp. | reverse complement strand
TACGTATACACCATGAACCGCGTGGGCAAAGTGGTTCCGCCCAAGCGTGAAATCCTCAAGGACATCTCCCTGAGTTTCTTCCCGGGCGCCAAGATTGGCGTGCTGGGCCTGAACGGCGCCGGTAAGTCAACATTGCTACGTATTATGGCCGGTATAGATCAGGATTACATTGGCGAAGCCCGCCCCCAGCCGGGCATCAACGTGGGATATCTGCCCCAGGAGCCGGAGCTGGACGATAGCAAGACCGTCAAAGAAATTGTTGATGAGTCCGTCTCAGGCATCCATGACGCCCTCGCGGAGCTGGATCAGGTCTATGCTGCGTACGCCGAGCCGGATGCCGACTTTGATGCCCTGGCGAAAAAACAGGGCGAGCTGGAAGCCTTTATTCAGGCCAGCGATGGCCACGATATCGAACGTAAGATGGAAGTAGCCGCGGATGCCCTGCGTCTGCCAGCCTGGGATGCGCCGGTCAAGAACCTTTCCGGTGGTGAACGCCGCCGCGTTGCTCTTTGCCGTTTGCTGCTCTCCAGCCCGGACATGTTGCTGCTGGACGAGCCCACCAACCACCTGGATGCGGAATCCGTGGCCTGGCTGGAGCGCTTCCTCCACGACTATACGGGCACCGTGGTTGCCATTACCCACGACCGTTACTTCCTCGATAACGTGGCGGGCTGGATTCTGGAGCTGGACCGTGGCCAGGGCATCCCGTTCGAAGGTAACTACAGCCAGTGGCTGGAGAATAAGGAAAAGCGCCTGGAAGTCGAGGCCAAGCAGGAAGTGTCCCGGCAGAAGACCATCAAACAGGAACTGGAGTGGGTACGCAGCAATGCCAAGGGTCGCCAGTCCAAGAGCAAGGCCCGCCTCGCCCGTTTTGAGGAAATGAGCTCCCAGGAGTTCCAGAAACGCAACGAAACCAACGAACTTTATATCCCGCCCGGCCCCAGGCTTGGCGACAAGGTGATCGAGGTGGACGGCATCAGCAAGTCGTTCGGTGACCACCTGTTGTACGAGAATGTGTCGTTCAGCGTGCCCCCTGGCGCCATCGTGGGCATCATTGGTGGCAACGGCGCTGGCAAGTCCACCCTGTTCCGGATGATTGCAGGTCATGACAAGCCGGATTCCGGCACCATCACTGTGGGCGAAACGGTGAAACTGGCCTATGTGGACCAGATGCGGGACCTCAATGGCGAGAACACCGTCTGGGAAGAACTCAGCGACGGCAACGATATTATCAAGATCGGCAACTACGAGACGCCTTCGCGTGCCTACGTGGGCCGCTTCAACTTCAAGGGCTCCGACCAGCAGAAGCGGGTGGCTGACCTGTCCGGTGGTGAGCGCAACCGCCTGCATCTGGCCAAGCTCCTCAAGGAAGGCGGCAACGTACTGCTGCTGGACGAACCCACCAACGATCTGGACGTGGAAACCCTCCGCGCCCTGGAAGAAGCCCTCCTGAACTTTCCCGGCTCCGCGCTGGTGATCTCGCACGATCGCTGGTTCCTGGACCGGGTGGCCACCCATATCCTGGCGTTTGAGGATGATGGCGAAGTGGTTTACTTCGAGGGTAACTTCAGTGAGTACGATGAGGACCACAAGAAACGGAAAGGCGATTCGGCGATGGTGCCTCAACGGATGAAGTATAAGAAGCTGGCGTAATGGCGAAAACCAGAACTGCCTTCGTCTGCACCGAATGCGGTGCTGATTATTCCAAGTGGCAGGGCCAATGCACCGCCTGCCAGGCCTGGAACACCATCAGCGAGGTTCGCGGCGTCAGTGGCGGCAATGCCAAGGGTGCCCGTGGGGCACGCTTCGAGGGCTTTGCAGGCAGTCTGTCGGAAGTAAAAAGCCTGGACGACGTCAGCCTGGCGGAGCAGCCTCGTATCAGCTCCGGCATGCAGGAATTCGATCGCGTTCTGGGCGGCGGGCTTGTGGAAGGCTCTGCCATCCTTATGGGCGGTCATCCCGGCGCCGGTAAGAGCACCCTGCTGCTGCAGGCGGTGTGCCATCTGGCTTCCAGTGTTCCAGCGCTTTATGTAACCGGTGAGGAATCGCTGCAGCAGGTTGCCATGCGGGCCAAGCGTCTTGGATTGCCCACCAAAGATCTGAAAATGCTGTCCGAGACCAGCGTCGAGCGGGTGATGCAGATAGCAGAGGCGGAAAAGCCCCGCATTCTCGTGGTGGACAGTATCCAGGTAATGCACGTGGCCGAAACCGAGTCCGCTCCTGGCAGCGTGTCCCAGGTGCGCGAAAGCGCCGCCTACCTGACCCGCTTTGCCAAGCAGACCGGCACCATCCTGTTTCTTGTAGGCCACGTTACCAAGGACGGCAGCCTCGCCGGCCCCAAAGTGCTGGAGCACATGATCGACTGCTCCATCCTGCTCGAAGGCTCCAGTGACAGCCGTTACCGCACCCTGCGGGGCATCAAGAATCGTTTTGGCGCAGTGAACGAGTTGGGCGTGTTTGCAATGCTGGAACAGGGGCTCAAGGAAGTTAAAAATCCCAGCGCCATATTCCTTAATCGTGGCGAGGAGGCGGCCCCGGGCAGTGTCGTTATGGTGGTCTGGGAGGGCACACGGCCAATGCTGGTGGAGATCCAGGCGTTGGTGGATATGGCCCAGGGCGGCTACCCAAGGCGTGTTGCGGTGGGGTTGGACCAGAACCGGCTGGCAATGCTTCTGGCGGTGCTCCATCGCCATGGAGGCATGCATGTTTCGGATCAGGATGTGTTTGTGAATGTGGTGGGTGGCGTGAAGGTCAACGAGACCAGCGCGGACCTGGCGCTGCTAGCTGCCATTGTGTCCTCCTTCCGCGACCGCGCCCTGCCCCAGGATCTGGTAATTTTCGGTGAGGTCGGCCTTTCCGGCGAGATCCGACCGGTGCCCAGTGGCCAGGAACGCATCTACGAGGCTGCCAAGCACGGCTTTACCCGCGCTTTGGTCCCCAAGTCCAATGCACCTCGCAAGGCTATTGAGGGGATGAAGGTTATTCCCGTGACCAAGCTTAGTGATGCTTTGTCGGCTTTGGAGGAGCTTTAAAGCTCGGTTTGTAGCCTGCTTGTTTGGTGCTGGGCGGGATTGGAAGGGCCTTTCCAAAAAACGCTTCGAGCACATCCATGTGCGCTTGGGCTCCGCCATCCATGGCTCCGCACATTTTTGGAAAGGCGCTACCAACCCCTCCCCCATAATATGCAGTTATCTCTTAAAACCGTAGGTCGGATTAGGCCGCCAGGCCGTAATCCGACAACCAAGCCCTGACCCACTCACTCAATCAAATGCGCAAACTCCCTCTCCAGCAACGCCTGATCCCCCAGATTCAACTCCACCAGCCGCTTCAGATGAGTCGCACTCTCGAGATCAATATACTGACACTTGAACCCCAACCTGTGCTCTTCAATATGCCGTAACTCCACTGCCATCACGATCGCGGCCTTATGATCATCAAGGTGGATAATCACTTCGCACGGCTGTTTCAACGGAACATTCCATCCCTTCGGCCGCTGCACCAGAACGCCCTTCAGTGAAATATCCAATACCTCGGTTGGCCACACTTCATCCTGGCAATGCAGCTCACAATCGGCATCGAAGGAGATTCTGTGGAAACGACGTTTTTCGGGAGATTTGG
>JAWWAM010000367.1:0-3623 GCA_033721715.1 Marinobacter sp. | reverse complement strand
GAGAGGTGTATGGGCTGGTCTGGCCACTTTTCACGTACGAGCATGATCAGCCCCGGGTCGGACATGATCAGGGCGTCGGGCTGGTATTCCAGTACCGGTTCCAGGTCCCGGAGGTAACTTCGCACCTTGTCGTTATGAGGGGCGATGTTGGACACGAGGTAGAACTGTTTGCCCAGTTCGTGGGCGCGGTTGATGCCGGCGCCCAGGGCTGTAATATTTTTGAAACTGTTATTTCTGACCCTTAAAGAGTATCGGGGCTGGCCGGCATAGACGGCATCGGCGCCATAGGCAAAGGCGGTTTCGAGATGTTCGGCAGTGCCGGCAGGGGCCAGTAGTTCTGGGGTGTGCATTGGGGCTCCGGATAAGGCCATCGGTTATTCTGGGTTTGAGAGCGGCCCATAGTGCCTCATCGATCGATTTTTTCCCTTGATGCGGCTCAAGGGTGGATATGGTTATTTTCGGCTAACATGTGTACGCTGACGTCCGCAGGGTTTATTGCCTGCATTGAGATATCAGGAGTAAGAGACATGCAATCAGAACCGATGGAGTCCCTGGCGGTGAAAGCACCGTTCAGTGCGCGAGTGACTTCGTTGATTGCCGGACATCTGGAACGGGGCCGGGTAGGCGTAGAGGCAGTTGCGTCCCAGCTGCACATGAGCCGGCATACGCTTCACAAAAGGCTGAAGCGGGAGGGCCTGACGTTTGCGGCCTTGCTGGAGGAGATCCGGCGTGAGCGGGCGCTGGCTTATCTTGATGATCGCAGCAAGTCACTGGTGGAAATTGCCGAACAACTGGGGTTTTCGGAACTCAGTGCGTTCAGTCGCGCGTTCAAGCGCTGGATGGGCAAGTCGCCGGGGGCCTACCGCTCAATGGCGGCGTGAAGCGGAAGCAGACGCCGGGGCTGCGAACGCGCCTACCCCGGAGCCTTCGTTTACATATCAGGCTTTCTTGAAGATCAGCGTGCCGTTGGTGCCGCCAAAGCCGAAGCTGTTGCTCATCACCAGGGGCAGATCAACGTTGTCCTGCCGTTCCCGCACGATGGGGTAACCTTCGGCGCCTTCATCCAGGTTTTCGATGTTGGCCGACGGAGCGATAAAGTTCCCCCGCTGCATGATCAGGCTGTAGATGGCCTCATGCACCCCCGCAGCACCCAGTGCGTGGCCGCACAGTGGCTTGGTTGAGCTCAATGGCGGTATCTTGTCTCCAAAGGTTTCCTTCAGTGCTTTCAACTCTGTGACATCCCCTGCAGGTGTGCTGGTGCCATGGGTGTTCACGTAGCTGATCTCACCGTCCACATTTTTCATCGCCTGCTGCATGCAGCGAATCGCGCCTTCGCCGCTGGGCGCGACCATATCGGCGCCGTCAGAGGTGGCACCGAAACCGACCAGCTCGGCCAGGATATTGGCACCCCGGGCCTCTGCGTGCTCCAGGGCCTCCAGTACCAGAACACCGCCGCCACCGGAGATGACGAAGCCGTCCCGGTCTCTGTCGTAGGTGCGGGAGGCGCTTCCGGGGGTGTCGTTGTACTTGGTGGACAGGGCCCCCATGGCGTCAAACATCAGGCTCAGGGTCCAGTGGATGTCTTCACCGCCGCCGGCGAACATGACGTCCTGGCGGCCGAGGGCAATCAGGTCACCGGCGTGGCCGATGGAGTGGGCGCTGGTGGCGCAGGCAGAGGTGATGCCGTAATTGATGCCGGTTATGCCAAAGGCGGTGGCCAGTGAGGCGTTGATGGCGCTGCCCATCGTGCGTGGTACGCGGTAAGGGCCAACGCGGCGAATGCCCTTGGCGCGGTGGGTATCAATCGCGTCCATCAGCTCCACGGTGGAGGCGCCCCCGGCGCCTGTAATAACGCCGGTCGAGTTGGCGCGGATCTGCTCGTCTGTCAGTCCCGCCTGCTCAATGGCTTCCTTCATCGCCAGGTAGGTATAGCCGGAGGCCGGACACATGAAGCGCATCAGCTTGCGGTCTATCAGGTCCGGCAGGTTCAGGTCGATCTGGCCGCATACATGGCTGCGCAGCCCGTTGTCCTTGGCTTCCTGGCTGAAGCCAATGCCGGGTATTGATTCACGCAGTGACCGGGTCACTTCGTCTTGATTGGTTCCGAGGCTGGAGACAATCCCCATGCCGGTAATAACTACACGACGCATTTAATGGCTCCTAAAAGTCATCCGTAGAATTGAACATGCCAACCTTCAGATCCTTGGCAGTGTATATCTCGCGGCCATCCACTTCCATGCGGGCATCGGCGATCGCCATGGTAAGCTTGCGACGGATGACCCGCTTGATATCGAGGTGATAGCGAACCAGTTTGTTGGTGGGCAACACCTGGCCGGAAAACTTCACTTCGCCGCTTCCCAGCGCCCGACCCTTGCCTTCTCCACCGGTAGCCGCGAGGAAAAAACCCACCAGTTGCCACATGGCATCCAGGCCCAGGCAGCCCGGCATGACCGGGTCATCGACAAAATGGACCTTGAAGAACCACAGGTCCGGGTTGATATCCAGCTCGGCAATAATGCTGCCTTTCCCATAAAGCCCGTCGGTTTCGCTGAAATGGGTCACGCGATCCATCATCAGCATTTCATTGATGGGTAGCCGCATCTTGCCTGGGAAAAGCGTACCTTGCCCGCAGGCTTCCAGATCCGCCTTGTCAAAGTGGTCGGGGGTCATAATGCCAATGTTCCTGTTACAAAATGGTTTCTTATACTTTAGCTGTTATTCATCAGTTGGCTATTGACCATTGGTTGCAGTTTTCAAGGAAGTGGCTGGCAGCGGTTGATGGTCATCAAGGTGTCGCCAGGCGCTTTTGGTTATTTTTCAGGCTGACCCTGACAGATACGAGGAGCTGCCATGTCCGCGAATAGTAAAGCCTGGGGCGAACTGAGCCGCAGGGATGGCCGCGTAAGTGCAAAGTTGAAGCGCAGCACAGACCACAGCCCTGCACAGGTATGGGCAATGCTGACCAATCCCGCCAATCTGGCGAACTGGCTGGCTCCGGGAACGATCGAGCAGTGGCCGGGCGGGTCGGTAAAAATCGAGTTTGGCCAGAGTGGCTCGGCCATCGACAGCTATGTTCGCGCTATCAAGCCGGAACGGCTGCTGGAGTATTCCTGGAGTGCCGGTAATGAACCGCAACGCCCGATACGCTGGAGACTGATTCCGGAAGCGGAGGGAACGAAGGTAGAGCTGACATTGCTGTTGCCGGACGACCACCGGGTGGCAGTTTCCTGTGCCGGCTGGGATGCTCACCTTGAAATGTTGATGGCCTCACTTGAGGGCATTCACATCCACTTTCCTGCTGACCGTTTTCGCGAGGCGAAGGCAGCATTCAGTGCAATTGCCGAGGAAGAGCTGGCCGCCTGACCGGCTCTTCCTGTGGCTGGCTTCATAAAGTCCCTGAAGGCTCAGCCTTCCTTGCCATCCGGCCGCGGTGACGCCAGGATCCGGGTGTAGCGGGCGAGGAAAATGCCGAATGCGAGCATCCATAACAGCGAGCTTACCCCTACCCCTGCATTCCAGGGAATGACCTCGAACGCCGTGATCACGCGCACCAGTGCCGCCAGGTGAATCAGTATAAAAGCTGTGACCAAGCCTCCGGGCAGAACGAGAGGACGCCCGGTATG
>JAWWAM010000366.1:0-3640 GCA_033721715.1 Marinobacter sp. | reverse complement strand
TTGCCGGCTTGCCCAGCATTTCCTGGCGCTGGACACTGTCCTGGAGCGAGCGTTGGAGTTTCTCCACCATATTCGGCTCCAGTACCAGCCCGATGTCTTCCTGACCGCCGGATTGTTGACTCTGTTGCATAGACTTTAGCAATAACTGTTCCAGGTCTGGGTCCAGGGTAATTACCGGGATTTCGGAGTCGTTGCCACAGATGCTCTGAACGATCATCCGTCGCAGCGATTGACGGGCAACCGTGGTCAGCAGTTTCGGGTCCTGGCTCTTCGGATGCACGTTGACGATAGCCTCGGCAATGGACCGCATATCACGTACCGGCACTTCTTCTTTCAGCAGGTTCTGCAACACCTTCAGCAACAGGCTAATGGAAACAGTCGTGGGGACCAGCTCTTCCGCCAGCTTCGGAGAAACCTTTTCCAGTTGATCCAGCCATTTCTGAACCTCCTCATGGCCCAGTAGCTCGTGGGCATGCTTCTGCAGGATCTGGTTGAGGTGTGTGGCCACCACCGTGCTGGCATCCACGACGGTATAGCCCAGCGTCTGCGCCTGATCTTTCTTGTCCGGCTCGATCCAGCTGGCGTCCAGGCCGAAGGCAGGGTCTTTGCCCGCAATACCCTCAATCTTGCCGAACACCTGCCCGGGGTCGATGGCCAGCTCCCGGTCCGGATGTATCTCCGCCTCGGCGATGGTGACGCCCATCAGGGTAATGCGATACACGTTGGGCATCAGGTCGAGGTTGTCGCGAATGTGAACCGACGGCATCAGGAACCCCAGATCCTGGGAAAGCTTCTTACGCACCCCCTTGATCCGGCTCAGCAGCTGGCCACCCTGGGACTTGTCCACCAGGGGAATCAGACGATAGCCGACTTCCAGGCCGACGATATCCACTGTGGCCACGTCATCCCAGCCCAGCTCACGGGTCTCACCCGGCGCAGGAAGCTGGGCACCCTGGTCCCCACCATCACCACCGGACGGAATATCCCGGCCAGCCGGCCTTGCGCCGCCGCCTCTGGCCGGAAACACGCCCTCCTCTTCAACAGTCTGGCGCTCTTCCTTCCAGATGTACCAGGCAATGGCACCCGAGATGGCGCCAAGACCAAGGAAAGCTACGTGGGGCATGCCCGGAATCAGGCCGAGAATAATCAGAATGACCGCCGCAATGGCCAGCGCCTTGGGCGCGTTAAACATCTGCTGCAGGATCTGCCCACCCATATCCTGGCTTGACGTCACCCGCGTCACCATGATGGCTGCGGAGGTAGAGAGCAACAGCGAGGGAATCTGTGCCACCAGACCGTCACCAATGGTCAGCAGCGCGTAGTTCTGGGTGGCAGTACCAAAATCCAGGCCGTGCTGGAGCATGCCAATGGCAATACCACCGATCAGGTTGATCGCCAGTATCAACAGGCCGGCCACGGCATCGCCCTTGACGAATTTGCTGGCACCGTCCATGGAGCCGTAGAAGTCCGCCTCCTGGGCAATCTCCGAACGACGGTGCTTGGCCTCATCCTGGTTGATCAGGCCAGCGTTGAGGTCCGCATCAATGGCCATTTGCTTGCCCGGCATGGCATCCAGGGTGAAGCGGGCACTGACTTCGGAAACCCGGCCTGCGCCTTTGGTGACAACCAGAAAGTTGATAATCATGAGAATAGCGAACACCACTAGGCCGACCGCGTAGTTACCGCCGATCAGTACCGCACCGAAGGATTCGATGACCTTACCCGCGGCATCCCCGCCTTCGTGGCCGTTGAGCAGTACGATCCGGGTGGAGGCAACATTGAGTGCCAACCGCAGCAGCGTGGCCACCAGCAACACGGTGGGAAAGGAGGCAAACTCCATGGGGCGCAGGGCGTAGACGCACACCAGAAGAATCACGATGGAAAGCGTGATGTTGAAGGTAAAAAACACGTCCAGCATGAACGCCGGCATGGGCAGTATCATCATGCCCAGCAGCCCCATCAGCATGATGGGGACGCCCAGATTACCCCGCGTCAGGGATTTGACATTATTGAGGACTAACGCTCGGTCCATGCCGGAAAACTCTCCGATAAGCGGTTAACCGCGGTTATTCGCGGGTGGTTTTTTTGACGCCTGCGCATCGATAGGGAGGGTATTCGCAAGATCCGTACCAGCCCTCAGGTTTTTTCTGCCGACCATGCCTGACGGACCTGTCGATATACGGTATCCTTGCGCCATTTGCCGGGGTTTGCGCCGCGCGACAGACCGCATTCAGACACAGACAGAACACAAATAAAGGTGAGCCCATGCCAATCCACGAGGTGAAACACCCGCTGATCCGCCACAAACTTGGCCTGATGCGCCGCGCCGACATCAGCACCAAGAATTTTCGGGAACTGGCCCAGGAAGTGGGGGCCCTGCTGACCTACGAGGCCACCAAGGATTTCTCCCTGCAGAAAAAGACCATCGAGGGTTGGGCTGGCCCGGTGGAGATCGAACAGATCCAGGGCAAGAAGATTACCGTGGTTCCTATTCTACGCGCCGGCATGGGCATGCTGGACGGCGTACTGACCCTGATCCCCGGTGCCCGGGTAAGTGTTGTCGGCCAGGTGAGAAACGAAGAAACTCTCGAAGCCAGCACCTACCTCGAAAAACTGGTGGGCGAACTGGACCAGCGTATGGCGATGATTGTGGACCCCATGCTGGCTACAGGCGGCTCAATGATTTCCACCATCGACCTGCTAAAGAAAGCAGGCAGTCACGAAATTCGCGCCCTGGTTCTGGTGGCCGCCCCGGAAGGCATCGAGAAAGTGCTGGAAAAGCACCCGGATGTCTCCATCTACACGGCATCCATTGATGACAGGCTGAACGAGAAAGGCTATATCCTTCCCGGCCTGGGCGATGCCGGCGACAAGATTTTCGGCACCAAGCAGAAGGACGTTTGATCATGCAGGACCACCTGAACGACCCGGTATGGAAACAGGCCCTTGCCGGCTCGCAGATGTTACTGGTGGCCTTCGGCGCGCTGGTGCTGATGCCGCTCATCACCGGCCTTGACCCCAACGTTGCACTTTTCACCGCCGGCATCGGCACCCTGATTTTCCATATCGTCACTGGTGGCCAGATTCCAATCTTTCTGGCATCTTCCTTCGCTTTTATCGCGCCGATCATTGCCGCCAAGGGCCGCTTCGGTCTTGAGGAAACCCTGGGCGGCCTGATGGCTGCGGGTATTCTCTATATTGTTCTCAGTGGCGCTGTGCGCCTGCGTGGCACCGGTTTCATCACCCGCCTGTTACCCCCGGTAGTGATCGGGCCGGTGATCATGGTGATTGGTCTTGGCCTGGCGCCCGTTGCAGTTCACATGGCCTCCGGCCGCACGGGTGACGGTGCGGAACAACTTGTGCCGTACGATACCGCCATCTGGATCGCCATGATTTCGCTGACAGTTACGGTGATTATGGCAGTCTGGTCCAGTGGCATTTTCCGCCTGATTCCGATCATGTTTGGCATTATTGTCGGTTACATTCTTTCTGCCATTGCCGGCATTGTGGACCTCTCCCCTATCACCGAAGCGCCCTGGTTGGCTGTGCCCAATTTTGTGGCGCCGGAGTTCAGCTGGGCAGCTATCCTGTTCATGATTCCGGTTGCGATAGCCCCAGCGATCGAACACATCGGCGACAT
>JAWWAM010000365.1:0-3648 GCA_033721715.1 Marinobacter sp. | reverse complement strand
TCCACTGGTGTTCATTGTTGCCGTGGGTTTCAGCAGGGCCGCATCCCGAATCCACTGGCTGAGCTACCTGTCGTTGGCGGTTGTGTATTTGCTGTTAATTCACCGCGCAGGGGCCTGGATATGGCTTGGTGGATACTGGTCCTGGCTGTTCTGGGCCGGACTGGTAGCCACCACGGCCTGGGGTTTGGTGCACCGCGTGCCGGCGCTACCGGTGTGGCCGGCCTGGCGGCCGGGGTCAATATTGTCGCTGGGTTTTAATATCGGCATATTGGCTGCGCTCTCGGTGCCTGCATGGTCTTCTCTGGGTGCCGGAGAGGCCGGTGCCGAGCCGATTGAATTGCGATGGCCACTGGAACAGGGGCAATACCGTGTGGGGCAGGGAGGCAACTCCCATGTAATGAACCATCACCATGGTATCGCGGCTCAACATCATGCCATTGACGTGGTGCGCATTGGCCGCTTTGGCCTGCGTACCCGGAAGATCGCCCCGGGTGTGCTGGAGGACTACCTTATCTGGAATGCTCCTGTAACAGCACCCTGTGCCGGCGAGGTAACCAACGTTGCTGCGGGCGCGCCTGACCAGACCCCGTCCCGGAGCGACCAGGAGAATCCCGCCGGTAACTACGTTGCCATCTATTGTGGCAAGGTGACTGTGGTGCTGGCTCACCTGCGCGAGGGGTCGGTTTCGTTACAGACGGGCGATAAGGTAGTGTCCGGGGATCTGGTTGGGCGAGTGGGTAATTCTGGCAATACGAGTGAACCCCACCTGCACATGCATGCGGTGCAAGGCAGGGTTTCAGATCACGACCGCCTTATGTGGGAAGCCAGGGGGCTGCCCATGAGTTTCGAGGGCCGTTATCTTGTTCGCAACGATGTGGTCGGAAGGAGGATTGATTGATGAAATACATCTTTGAGGTTCGTATCCGGGAAGGGCATACCGCTGAGGAATACGCTGATGCCTGGGTCCGCGCCAGCGAGATTATTCAGCAGGCGCCCGGCGCAAGAGGAACGGAGCTACACCGCAAGATCGACGACCCGAACGTGTTGATTGCCATTGCCAGTTGGGAAAGCAAGGAGGCGCGGGACGCCATGGAAGGGGAGCACAACCCGGAGGTTGCCAGCATCATTCGCAGTGCCGCCCCGTTTTGCGATATCACGCCGATTGGTGAATTTGCTGACCCCGAGTGGGTGGTAATGCCGCCCGACAGGCGGGGTGGCTGAGTGGCCAGGCGTCCTCAGATTTCTGCCCTTGCGGCGTTGTTGTTTCAGGGTGGCATCGGGGTGGTTGGCCTGTTGCTTATTCTGGTATTTGGCATTCCCGTCTATTACGACGGAGTGAGCCCCGGCATCGCTGTTTTCTGGGGCGTGGCAGGCAGTGTGGCCACCTACGCCGTGATCATGATGCTCACCCGGCTCCCTGGCCTGCTCCGGGATTCGCTGGAGTCCCAGTTGGGGCAGTTGCACCGGTTCGCCTGTGATTATTCCTGGGCGGTCCTGCTCGCCCTCTCGGTCTTCGCTGGCGTTGGTGAGGAGCTGCTTTTCCGCGGGGCGATCCAGGGCTGGCTGACACAGCATGTGCATGATGCAACAGCCATAGTGTTGGCTTCGCTGGCCTTCGGGTTGGTGCACTATCTGTCATTTACCTACTTTGTATTGGCAACCGTGCTGGGGCTGGTACTGGGGATAGTCTATGCACTGACAGACAGTCTCGTAATGGTGATGGTCTGGCACGCTGTATACGACATGATTGCCTTGTATTGCCTGCGCCGGTTTCCGGAATGGTTCGGGGTGCGGATTGGATAAGCCAGCAAAACTTCGCCTGTTCTTCGGGCTGGAGCTTCCGGACCCGGCCAAACAACGGTTGCTGACCGTCCAGCAGCCGGTCGCCGGTGCGCGGTGGCAGCGGGCGGACCAGTTGCACCTGACCCTCGCATTTCTGGGCAATGTAGAAGCGCAGCGGCTTCCGGATGTTCGCGATGCTGCCCGGAATTTACCAGTTGAACCGTTTGACCTCACCGTGACGGGGATTGGTTGTTTTGGTCACCCTGATCGCCCGAAGAATCTCTGGGCCGGGGTTCAGCCGGTGGATGAGCTGACCGGATTGCAAAGCACGCTCAGTCAGAGGTTGGCATTGTCGGGGTTGGCACAGGAGAGGCGAGCTTTCCGGCCGCATATCACGCTGGCCCGGTTCAGGAGAGAGCCCGGCTCGGTGCGGGAGTTGTTGCAGAAACATCAAGGGGTCCATGCCGGGACTTTCTGGGTGGCCAGATTTGCGTTGTTTGAAAGCGTCCTCGACGAGCAGGGGTCCGTCTACCAGATAATCGAAAGGTTTCAGCTGGCGGGAGCAGAATGACATTGAGCGCCCATGCCGAAAGAATTTTCGGTAAGATTCGGGTTTGAACCATCTTTGGGGTGCTCCGAATGTTCTACTACGAAGTTGAGCCACGATTCAGCGATACCGATGCGCTTGGCCATATCAATAATACTGTTTACCCGGTCTGGTTTGAGCAGGCCAGAACCCCGATTTTCCAGATTTTCCACCCCTCCCTGACACCAAAAGGCTGGCCACTGATCCTCGCCAGGATGGAAATAGACCTGAAGGCACAGTGCTACTGGGCGACTCCGGTGGAGGTGCGCTCGGGTATCGGAAAGATCGGCAACTCCTCTTTTGAGGTCATTCAGGAAGCCTGGCAGGATGGCGCCCTGGTTGCTCGTGGCGTGACAGTGCTCATCCATTTTGACTATGAGACACAGAAGTCCGTGCCTGTCCCCGACGAGATTCGTAACCAGCTTGCAGGGCACATGTTCGAGGAATAGGCGGGGCGTCGGTCAACCGAGTCGGGAGGGATTATGGACAGCTTTAACAAAGAGGAAGTGGAACGGGTTTTCTCGTCTGCACCATTCATCGCCGATCTTGGCCTTGAACCGGTATCCATCGAATCCGGAAAGTGTCGTTCAAGGCTGGTGCTGGCGAACCGGCATCTGCAACAGGATGGCTTTGTTCACTTCGGAGTTCAGGCTACCGTTGCAGACCATACCGCTGGTGCGGCAGGGGCTTCCATGGCAAAGCCCGGCCAGATTGTGCTCACGTCGGATTTCTCGCTGAAACTGCTTAGATCGGCAAAGGGCACGCACCTTGAGTGCATTGCCACGGTGCTCAAGGCCGGTTCCTCCCTGACGGTGGTGGAGTCTGAGGTGTATTGCGGCACAGTCGATAACATGCGGCTTGTCTCCAAGGCCACGGTTACGCTCGCCGTCGTGAGCCCCCGCGAGGTCCCCCGGTAGCCCATGAAACCAGACCTTCCTCCGCAGAATTTTATAGAACTGTTGCTGGATGCAGTCTTCGTGGTCGACCGCGACGGGTATGTCCGATATGTGAGCGCAGCGAGTGAGCGGATCTTCGGTTATCAACCGAAGGAGATGGTCGGCCGGGTTATTCTCGATTTTGTCCACCCCGCGGACAGAGATAGAACACGGAACGCGGTTAGAGAAATCCTGCAGGGTGCGCTGAAACCCAATTTTGAAAACCGTTATGTCCGGAAGGATGGCTCGGTCGCCCATATCATGTGGTCTGCCCGCTGGTCCGAAGAGGAACAGGTTCGGGTGGCCGTGGCTCGTGATGTCACCGAGCGCAGGCGTTCGGAGGCC
>JAWWAM010000364.1:0-3651 GCA_033721715.1 Marinobacter sp. | reverse complement strand
GCCAGAAGACGAAGCGGAGGTTGCCGCCGGGCCGGGCGTTACCGTTCGGGTAGAGCTTGCCGATTCATTCCGCGACGAAGTTCCGGACGACACCACACTGTTCGTATTGGCCCGAAGTGCCGAAGGGCAGGGTGGGCCACCACTGGCAGTAGCCCGGCTGACAGCTGGTCAGTTACCGGCAGATGTACGTCTGGATGACCGTTTCAATATGTCACCCGATTCAAAAGTTTCTGAGGCCGGCGAGGTGCGTGTGCAGGCACGATTGTCACGGTCGGGAACGGCGCGGCCCCAGGCTGGCGATTGGGAGGGAGAGCTGGACGAGCCGGTGCCGGTGGGAGGCGCCGATGCTGACGCAGTCACCCTGGAAATAGATACCCGGCTTGTGCAGTAGCTACGTCCTACGTCAGTTGCCGCTGGTTCTCAAGCCGTCAGGATACAGTGGTGGTAACGTCTTGGCTGCAGCGTCCGGGTGAGTGGCGCCACGAAGCCTGATCAACGTTGCTACCAGACGGTCGCCGTTCCAGGGCGACGACGCCTGCTGTTGCGGGGTTCCGAATAACCGGTGTTGCAACTGTTCAATCTCGGCCGCCAGCTCCATATCCTTTAGAAAGCGATTAACATCCACCACACTGCGGAAACTGCTTTCCGGATGCCGTACGGCCACCCAGCGCACCAGCAGTTCGGTGGTGGTTGGGTCACCGGCCCGGGCCGCTGCACAAAGTTCCCGGAACAGGGCTTTTTCACGGGTGTCCCGGGGAGTCTCGACAACTGACTGAGGACGAGACTTGCGCCTCGACATCCACCAGGCCGCAGCGGTTGCCATCCATGCCCCCAGAAGTACCAGCGTAGCCACTGGCCAGAAACCAGGGTCCGTGCTCCTTGTCGTGCCTTCTGTATTCTCCTCCCTTTCGTCAGCGGTGGCTTCTGCCTGCCTGGGGGAGTCAGCGGGCAAGGTCTCGATCTGACCGGGGATTGCTTCAACGGTAAGGGGCCGGGCAGGCACCACGGCAACCCGTTCGGTGTCGCTTTCGGTATCCCACCAGGGGACGCGGATTTCGGGTAGCACCAGTTGTCCTGGCTGGACCGGCACCAGTGCCATTGTCTGTGCCAGTCGGGAGGCCAGCCCCTCGCTGCCGGGGGTTGTTGTACGCTCTGGCTTTTCCGGATAGGACCGCACGCCGGCTGGCATCTCATCGGGGAAGGGCGGCAGGCTCTCGGAGGGCAAACCGTCAGCCTGTAGTGTCAGGGTTCGGGTGAGGTTCTGGCCAGCGGTCAGGGCCTGGTTTTGCGGCAGCCCGGACTCATTCAGTTCCAGGTTTCGTGCCGGTAGCCAGGTATCACCGCTGAACTCCGGGGGTACGCCTTTGACCGGCACGTCGAAAAGGGTGGCGTTGTCCCGCAGGAATTTCAGCTGGCCATCGTTATTGCGAGCCTGGCCTTCAAAGCGGATGGGTTGCAGACTGAGCTGGCCCTCTCTTTGAGGAAAGATGGCGTATCGGCGCTCCACCACTCTGTAGCGTACGCCATCCCGGTAACGTGTGTATTCGCTTTGTTTGCCCAGGGATTCGACGATGGCGTGGGGATGCTCGGGCTCAGACAGTTCGCCACGGATGAGATTTCCGGTGAAGAACAGTTTGATGGTCAGCACCAGCTGTTCCTGTACGTAGACTTCATCTTTGTCGGCCGCCAGTTCAATGAAACTTTCCCTTGAGGCGTCTGCTTCCTGGTCGGGTGGCGTGCCGCTGATGACGTCAATAGCGACCGGGTCGGACTCCGAATCCCGGAATTTGAGCGCAGGGATCGTCAGCTTGCCGGTATTTTTGGGCGCCAGCTGATACGTCCATGTGATTTCGCCAATCATTTCGTTGTTGACTGTACGGATGGAGTACTGCTGATTGCGGGCGAGAATCTCGAAATCGTCCTCTACTTTCTCAATGTCGGGCTTGGGCAGGCTCGACATATCGAAATCAAACAGATTGCCAAGGTTGATATCAATCTTGGTGCTGCCTTTCACCGTCAGGGTCAGTACTTCGCCTTCATACAGACGTGTCCTGTCAGGCTCTACGATCAGGTCATTTGCGGCCATGGCCTGCCCCGCCATGGCCAGAAGCAGCGATATCAGAATGAACGGATAGGTCAGCCGGCTTACCATGGTGTATCGCCCTCGTCAGATGGTGTTTCCCGTTCCTGGTGTTGTTGCAGGAATTTTCTTCGCAGCAGTCCGCCGGGGTTGTCCGGAACGCGTCTGAGCCATTGCTCCTGACCCTGGTTCAGAGGCGAGGTTTCCAGCTCTGCTGGCGAACGGGCCGCCTGGTCATTGTTTTCAGCGCTATCGGCGCTGCTCTGATCTTCCTGTCCCGGCGACTGGTCCTGTTCCTGATTCTCGCTGTCGCCATCCGGCTCGCTGTCCTGTTGCTGATTATTCTGCTGGTTGTCCTGCCGCTGGTCGCCGGGCTGGTCAGAGGAGTTGCCTTGCTGGTTCTGGCTGTCCGAATCGCTCTGGGAATTCTGCTGATTGTCCTGTTGTTGCTGGTCCCCCTCCTGATCAGAGGAGTCATTACCTTCGCCCCCGGACTGGTCCTGTTGTTGCTCCAGAAGCTGTTTCACCAGGTCACGGTTAAATTGGGCGTCCTCGTGCTCGGGTTGTGCTTCCAGCACTGTATTGTAGGCTTCCAGTGCTTCTTCCAGCTTGCCAGCGCGGGCCAGGGCATTGCCACGGTTGTATTCCGCTGATGGGGCCTCGGACTGGGCAAAAGCTTCTGCGGCGCTCTCGAACTCGCCTTCCCGGTAGAGTGCGCTACCGCGCCAGGCGGGATCATCCAGAATCTGTGCCGCATGGCCGGGGTCTTTTTCAATCAGTTCAGGCGCTCGCTGATCCTGCCGCGACCACAGGCCGGCCCAGTCCACCGCCATGGCCGGGCGGGGCGTAAGGGGGAGCAGCGCAAACAGGATAACGACCATGGCTCCACGGCGCCATCCGATAAGTGCCAGGGGCGCTGCCAGCCAGAGTAGCCAGTAGCCATCGTCCTGCCAGCGCTTGACGGTCAGGTCCTGATCGCTGTCTTTCCAGTCGGCGGAGTCGATGGGGCGGAGTTCCAGGGCAAGGATGTCATTATCGGAGATGGTCAGCTCGTGGCTGTTGCCGTTGTTCCTGCGTGCCAGGCTGGCCATGCCGGTCGGGTCGGCCCGGGCAATGACGATGTCGCCGTTTTCTCTTATGAAGCCCTGGCGTGCCAATGGTATTGGCCCACCCTCTGCGGTTCCGACGGTGAGAGTGCTCAGAGCGAAGCGGCTGGCCCCCAGGTCACCAGTGATGCGCTCGCGATAGCGTTCTCCCACCTCGTCTGCAATCAACAGTATTCGTCCGTTGCCCGGCGCTCCCTGCTCCAATAATTCAAGACCGTGCTGTATACCCAGATCTGTACGGTTGCCGGTGGCGGGCATGATAACGGGCTCCAGAACATCCAGCATGCCCTCGATCGTGTTGCGGTCATCGGTCAGTGGCGTGACCACATGGGCGTCGCCTGCATAAACCACCAGCGCTGTCAGGGCACCTTCGCGAGCCTTGAGAATATCGCGGATCTTGCGTTTGGCCACCGTCAGGCGGTCGGGCTCCACATCAGTCGCCAGCATGGACAGTGACAGGTCCAG
>JAWWAM010000363.1:0-3655 GCA_033721715.1 Marinobacter sp. | reverse complement strand
GCGCTGCGCTACAGTATGCAACTGGTTTACGACGCCAGCCCTGGCGACGTTTACTGGGCGGCCTCGGATGTAGGCTGGGTGGTTGGTCACAGCTACATTGTTTACGCCCCCCTGTTCGCCGGGTGCACAACCATCCTTTACGAAGGCAAGCCGGTGAAAACACCGGACGCCGGCGCGTTCTGGCGTGTTGTCCAGGACCACGGCGTCAAACTGCTGTTTACAGCGCCTACCGCGTTCCGCGCGGTTCGAAAGGAAGACCCCGAAGCCGATCAGCTGTCGCGATACGACATCAGCTCACTGAAACGTATCTTCCTGGCCGGGGAACGACTGGACCCTCCTACTTACGAATGGCTCAAGGAACACACCCGCCTGCCAATCCTCGACCACTGGTGGCAGACCGAGACCGGCTGGGCCATCTGTTGCAATCCGGTGGGCATCGAAATGATAGAGACAAAACCCGGCTCTGCAACGGTACCCTCACCCGGCTATAACGTGCAGGTGGTGGATATGGAGGGCAGCCAGGTTCCCGCTGGCGAACAGGGCCAGATCGCCGTCAGGTTGCCCTTGCCACCGGGATGCATGACCACGGTGTGGGGCGATGACGCCCGCTTCCGCAAGACCTACCTGGACCCCATACAGGGCTTCTACAGTTCCGGAGATGGTGGCTATATCGATGACGACGGCTATGTGTTTGTCATGGGGCGGACCGACGATGTCATCAATGTGGCCGGGCACCGGCTTTCAACCGGCGAAATGGAAGAAGTTGTTGCCTCACACCCCGCGATTGCCGAATGCTGTGTGGTAGGCGCCCACGATGAAATGAAAGGCCAGATTCCGATTGGCCTGGTGCTGATCAAGGACGGAGCAACCATTGATCATGACGAGCTTGAAGACGAATTGATCGAGATGGTTCGCGAGAAAATTGGGGCCATAGCCTGCTTCCGCAGGGCTCTGGTGGTGGACCGGTTGCCAAAAACGCGGTCTGGCAAGATTCTGCGCCGGGTTATCCGCCAGATTGCAGATGGTGAGGAATACGCTGTGCCCAGCACCATTGACGATCCGGCGATACTGGAAGAAATCAGCCAGCAATTCAAACACTGAAACAACCCGCGATCACAACGCATTGTCACCAACCGGAGCCTGTCAACTGGCAAAGCTTCGGTTTGGTGACAAGCTTATTACAACTTGTTGTTTTTGCGGCTTAAAAAACTTGAATAAAGTATTAAAAAAAGCGTTGACGGACTCCCAGCTCGGTCTATACTGAAAATGCTGTGAAAATACAGCGGTATTTTGTGAATGCGTTTCAACGTCCTGCCGAAGTGCTCTTCGTTGCCCCTTTCCTCAGTACTTTCTGGATTTTTGCAGCATCGGTATTCCCGCAGGACTACCGACGGTCCCGTGAGGGCAAAAATCTCGGAAATACAGGAAAGATCAATGTCAGATGATACAAAAACAGGCCACGTGAAGTGGTTTAACGAGTCGAAGGGCTTTGGCTTCATCGCCCAGGACGGTGGCAGCGACGTATTCGTCCACTACAGTGCAATCAACTCCAGCGGATTCCGCACCCTGACCGAAGGTCAGCAGGTGCAGTTTACCGTTACACAGGGACCGAAAGGCCCCCAGGCGGAAAACGTAACCCCAGTCTGAGGTTTACGCGACCCCGCCCTATGCCCCTCACGGGCACAGGGAACATGAAAAAGCCGGCCAACGCCGGCTTTTTCTTTCTCAGACTCCCTCTTCGACGGCCTCCTCAGTGGTAACGCGGTGCTTGCGATCCACACCCACCATCTGGGCAACCGCCGAAAACAGTGCCTGCAGCGTTGCCGAAGTGGTGTCCTCCGCCAGGGCCGCTGCGCTGCAGTGCTGGCCGTTAACGGTCACCCGGATGCACGCCAGCGCGTTGGCGTTGGTGCCCTCGCCCAATGCAAACTCATCGTAGGCCTCAACCGCCAGCGACAGGCCATATTCTGCCTCAAGCGCTGCTGAAACTGCTTCCACCGCTCCAAGCCCGTGCCCCTTAAGGGTGACGGGATCCTCCGCCGTGCCAATACTGACGGTGGCGGTAACGCCCTCGTCATCCCGGTGCAGGTCGTAGGACCTCAGCTCCCAGGCTTCGATCACCTTCAGGTACCGCTCTTCGAACAGCCTGTGAATGGTCAGCGAGTCGATTTCCCCGCCGTTGGTCTCCGCCTCGCGCTGCACCAGCTTACTGAACTCGATCTGCAGCCAGCGTGGCAGGCTGATGTTGTAGTCCCGCTCGAGCACATAGGCAACACCACCTTTGCCGGACTGGCTGTTGATGCGGACCACCTCTTCATAGCGGCGACCGAGATCCCGTGGATCAATTGGCAGGTAAGCCACATGCCAGGTATCTCCCTCCTTGCGCTTGCTCAGGCACTTGCGAATCGCATCCTGGTGACTGCCGGAAAAAGCGGTGAACACAAGTTCACCTGCATAAGGGTGTCGTGGATGGGTGGAAATTTCGGTACAGGCTTCCACCACGTCGGTAATTTCTGCCATGCCCGAAAGGTCGACGGTGGGGTCGACGCCCTGGGAATAGAGGTTCATGGCCATGGTCACCAGATCCATATTGCCAGTGCGCTCACCATTGCCCATCAGTGTGCCCTCCACCCGATCAGCCCCGGCCATGACTGCCAGTTCAGCGGCAGCCACACCGCAGCCACGATCGTTGTGAGTGTGAACACTGATACTGATGTGCTCACGGTAGCGGATATGGTCGCAGATCCATTCGATCTGGTCGGCGAACACGTTCGGCGTGGCCATTTCCACCGTGGCTGGCAGGTTGATCACTACCGGCTGGCCCTGATCGGGACGCCACACATCATTGACTGCATCAATCACTTCTGCGGCGTAGTCCAGCTCGGTGCCGGTAAAGCTCTCCGGCGAATACTGGAAGGTCCACTCAGTATCCGGATATTGTTCAGCGTGAGCCTTGACCAAACGGGCCCCGTTAACGGCTATATCCCTGACACCGGCCCGGTCCATGCCAAACACTTGCTCGCGCTGGACCGTGGACGTTGAGTTATATACGTGCACGATGGCCTTGCGAGCGCCTTTCAGAGCCTCATAGGTGCGCTCAATGAGCTCCGGCCTGGCCTGGGTGAGTACCTGGATGTGAACGTCGTCCGGAATCCGGTCCTCTTCGATCAGCTTGCGGCAAAAATCGAAATCCGGCTGGCTTGCGGCCGGAAAGCCGATCTCGATTTCCTTGAATCCCAGCTTCACCAGCAACTCGAACATCCGCTGCTTCTGGGCCACCGACATGGGCTTCACCAGCGCCTGGTTGCCATCCCGAAGGTCCACGGCACAAAAACGCGGTGCGCGGGTGATGACTTTGTCGGGCCAGCGACGATCGGTTTTCGCCACCGGTGTAAATGCAACGTATTTACGGTGATCAAAGGCCATTTGGGCGATTCCTTGCTGTTCTGACTGGAAACTATTGACTGTAAAACAGGATAGCGCGGCATTTGGGGAAAATGATTGCTTTTTTGCCTATCTAACCGAGAGAATAGCTATATTATTCTATTTCAAGCAACGGGGACGGCATTTTATGTCAACCACAGCAAAATCACTCGTCAAAATCGACAGGATTGACCGTAATATCCTCGAACAATTGCAGCAAGACGGGTCCCTG
>JAWWAM010000362.1:0-3678 GCA_033721715.1 Marinobacter sp. | reverse complement strand
TGTACTGTTTTCTGCGTCCGTGCCATAAGGGGCAACCCCTGCCTGGAATAACGGTTACCGGGGAACTGATGTGACCTGAACCGCATAGTTGACAAACATTTACATAGAGTCACCTACGCCGACAACATTAAACACTATAGACTCTGCAAAACGACTAATGTTGAAAATATCTGCCTGTAATGGAGACGGGCGGCCAGGAACGAAAAAATACAGGCCGGAGCACAATGAACGACGAAAGCCAGAAAGACAAACTCAGGCAGCACTTTGCTCGCCGGGTCACAACCCAGGCGCGGGTTGTCCTGGATACTTGGCAGAAAGTCCACGAAGATATCAGCGAGTCTGCCGCGTTCAGGGGTGACTTTGCCAGAGCGGCCGACAAACTGGTTCGCTACGCCAAACGATTCGAAATGGCGAGCCATGCTGATTCAGGGCAGAAAGTGTTCGAGCTTATTGGCGACTGGCCTGAAGGCGAGGCATTGCCAGAGGGGCTCGACCGCAAACTTCAGGATGCCATTGAACAGCTCTCCCGGTGCACCCTCCGGCGCACGGACCAGACCGCCAGCGAAGCTCCCCAGCAGTACCGTCGCACTCCGGTCTATATAGCGCTGTCGAGCGAGGAAATGGCCGGCCGGCTCATTCGCCAGCTCGAGTTTTTCGGTTTCCGCGCGTCCGCATTCCATACGTCGGAAAAACTCATAGAAGCCTGCGCCCTCCATAAGCCCGAAACCATCCTGATGGACGTCAACTACGGCGGCGAGCCACTCAGTGGCATTGCCACGATCGAGCGATTGCAGGAGCGTCACGACACCCCCATTCCCATTATTTTCATGAGCGATGAGGATGGCACAATTGAAACCCGGCTGCGGGCTTCCCGCTGTGGTGGCGAGGAGTTTTTCTATCCGGCAGTAGACCCGGGCCAGCTGATCGAGAAGATTGAAACCTACACCCACGGCAACACAGTAGAACCCTACAAGGTACTGGTACTGGATGACTCCCGCGCCCAGGCCAAGTTCATGGAAACGGTGCTCAAAAAAGCCGGCATGAATGCCCATATCATCACCAACCCCATGGACATCATCCACGCACTGGAATCCTTCTCACCAGAGATCATTATTCTGGATATGTACATGCCCGGCTGCACCGGCATGGAGATTGCGCGGGTCATTCGCCAGCAGGACCGCTTCCACAGCGTCCCCATCATTTACCTGTCTGCCGAGGAGGATGTCAGCAAGCAACTCCATGCCATGAGCCTGGGGGGTGATGATTTCCTCACCAAGCCCATCGATCCGAAACACCTGATTGCCACCATCCATAACCGGGGCCGGCGGGCCCGCTCGTTGCTGGCATTGATGATCCGCGACAGCCTGACCGGCCTGTTCAATCACACCCACACCCTGCATCTGCTGGATCAGGAGATCGTGAAGTGCCGGCAGAAAGACCAGCCGCTCTGCTTTGCGATGATCGACATTGATTACTTCAAGAAAGTGAATGACACCTTCGGGCATCCCATTGGCGACCGCGTGCTCCGCAGCCTGTCCATGTTCCTCAAACAGCGCCTGCGCAAGACCGATCACATAGGCCGGTATGGGGGCGAGGAATTCGCCATCATCCTTCCGGACACCCGGGAAAGCGATGCCCGCAACGTACTGAACGAAATCCGTGAACGCTTCTCTGAACTGCTTCAGCCCGCGGGCGACCGTGAGTTCAACGTCACTTTCAGTTGCGGTGTTGCCGCCTGGAAAGGCGACACGTCCCAGGCGTTGTGTGAACGGGCAGACAGGGCGCTTTATCGTTCGAAGGAGCAGGGGCGGAACTGCGTTACGGCTGCCGGCGACTGAGCTCTTCCAGCTCAGTCGTCATGTTCAACGGTGAGAAAAACAGCGGTCTGGTTCAACAGTTGATACGCCACCTCGCCAAATGTGATCGGCCCCGTCAGTTGCGCTGTTTTCCTGCCCTCCAGACCGGAATGAAGGTAGTTCAGGATGCAGTTGCAGCCAAATACCAGATTGCCCGGGTAGGTGGGCATCGCCGCGATAAACTTGGCGGAATAATCGGCCACCGGCCTGGCGAAGTGGTAACGGACACCTTCAAACACTGGCGCGTAGAGTTTCACCCTGCCTTGCGCTTCGTCTACTGACTGAATGCTCACATTGACCATCGTCCCACAGTAATCCGCCACCAGGGGCAGCCTGTGGTCGCTTTCGTGGGCGGTAATAACGTCCGCCAGGTTGCCAACAGCACCGTCCACGCTGCACTCACTGAGAGAGTCGCTGGTGACGCCGAACGTCAGCTCCGGCCCAAACCCGGGTTCGAACAGGTTGACCGTATGCACCACGGCTGAACTGCCCTCAGGAAGCCGCGCGTGCAGTACCACTGCCTTATCAGTATGGAGCTCCCCGCTCCGGCCATCAATGACCGCTGCGCTGCTTTGCCCCAATTCATCGAGGTGGACACCTGAAACCCACCCGACAATTGGTTTGATGTACATATCGGGGAAGTCTGGTGCGTGGTGAGCGTAAACTTCCAGAACCGGACTTCCTGCCGGCAGGATAATAATCGAGTACCCATTCTCAGGCGCATCTTCCAGTACATTCGCGAGGGTATCCTTGCTATAACTGGCAACCGATACATCTTCAGTGTCCAGGCACTGTACGAAAACCGCGTCCCTCCGGCACTGGCCACCATCAGCGGTCATGAAATACGGCGTGGTGCCACCGATCCACAGCCCCCGGGGCAGTTGACCGAGAAGCAACGCCTCACCAGCTATCGTCAGCGCCATTCCCCGTTCAATCAGTTCTGCGGCACCTGCCACAGACATCAACCCTCCGTTTGCCCGGTTGTTCATGATTCAGCTCCTGCCTGGCTACCGCGCCTCATCTCCAGCAATTGGGATATTTCATGGTCGAGCTGCTTTTCATGCTTGATGAAGAATCGGCGCACCGTATTTACCCTCATGATTTTCGCGTCGTTGCTGGACAGTGCCGTAAACTCCTGTCGGCACCGCGCCAGCAGCAACCGAAGCCCCAGCAAATGAATGTCGATGGATTCTTCCGATTCCAGCAGGCGAAACCAGACCGGGTCGCCGGTTGGCGGGATCTGACGTGGCGAAGACACAATCGTTTCCTGGTGCAGCAGCTTGCCTTCTTCACTCACCTGTCCTTCGCCGATGGCATGTCGTATCTGCCAGGCCAGGTAGACGTCTATTTCCAGCAGATTACAGACCTGGCGATAGCCCAACCCGGCCCTCAGGCATTCGATGACACGCTGGGCCAGGCCGTGGGTAAAGTCGCTGTCTATCTGACCCAGAAATGGCGATTCCGGACGCTGTTCCGGATCATCCGGGAGCGTCGCGTGAATGAAGGTCTTGAAGGCGCCGACATTGGCGTGGCGCCACCGCATTTTGGGACGTACAAAGGAAGGCCGGCCAAACCAGGGCTTGCCAGCCACCAGATAGGCATGGAGCTCCCTGGCCTGAACATCGACCTTCACCCGGTCAACATTCCACGGCTCCTCCAGTTGCAGTAATTTTCGGCAGAGCTCGGTATCTCGCATGACTCCTCCCTGGGCTTGCAGGCCTCTGAGTTCACAATTGTGTGTCGCCTGGCCCAGCTTCGACAGGCCACCATGGCGTTGATCAGGTTGAACTTAGGGAGTAACTCCGGTGTACCGGAGAGGTCT
>JAWWAM010000361.1:0-3685 GCA_033721715.1 Marinobacter sp. | reverse complement strand
GACGTCAGCGGGCGGCCGATCAGGTTTTCAGGGGGGCGGTTGGAAGGGCGAATAGCTACGTCCGCCTCCCGGCGCGTGAGATTGAACAACTGATTGGAAACCGCAACGTCCAGCACGATGCCCGGATACTTGTCCCGGAATTGCGTGAACAGGGGCGCCAGCAGGCCCATTAGCAGCGAATCCGTTGTGGTGGTCCAGATCTCTCCGCTGGGCTCCAGATCACGGCCTGCGACTTTACGTTCGGCGGCCAGGGCAGCCTCGTCGATAATCCTGCCGGTGTCGGCAAGTTCTTCACCTGCAAGCGTGGGCCGGTACCCGGTTCGGCTTCGCTCAAAAAGGGCCACCCCCAGGCGCTGTTCAATATCACCCAGCCGTCGGAAAATCGTTGCGTGGCTTACACCCAACGCACGGGAAGCACCGGAGAGCGAGCCGGCATTCGCGATTGCGAGCACGGTTTCAAAGTCACTCCACGCCAGACGACTCCGGGCTTTCTGGGAAGTAACCGAGGGTTTGTCGGGCTGTTTGTCTGTCCGTTTTTGCAAAGTTCGTACTCGCTTTTAGGGAATAGTTTGCAGTTTAGAACAATATTAGCATGTACCTGAACCTACAGATAACCAACGCGCTCCGCTAACAGATTCGGAGCCAGGGAGGACAGAGACATGTTGATTTCAGAACAAATGACGCACTTTCACGGTGGCACTCCGCTAGTTCTTCGCGATAATGATGACGTATCCGGCCCAAAAACCGGAGGCACGTTCGGGGGAAGCATACCGACCAGATACCGGTCCGGAATGGGCGGGATCAACATTGAGCAGGTAAAACGGGACCAGCGTCAGGCGCGAAGAGAGCTGGTTCAGGCTATCATTCACCGTTTGGGAACCTCATTGCTCAATAACGACAGGGCCAAACCGAAAGAAAGATGAATATGAGCACCATGGAAGGTAACCTTGAAGATATCAAAAGATATCAGGGGAAAGTTGTCCAATGACTGGCCGATGTAATTGTTTCCAAAGAGGGTTTGATGTCCTTTAAGAGCCGCCTGCACCGTTACGCACGATCGTTTCGTCGCGGCCTCCACATTCTGGCGGCGCCTGTAAAGGGCGACAACGGCCGCGGCGGATTGTTTATCCAGGCCTATCGGGGTTACGGCTCACGCGATCGGGTGTTCCTCATCGGACGGGTTTTCCGCCAGCCGAAATTCGGCGCGTCCTGGCGGGAGGACCGGCTGCGCCGGGATCTCATAGATCTGACCCGCAGGCTGCTTCGCAAGCCGATCGTCGGAGCCCGTATCCGCATACGGTACAAGGACACGGACACCCTTGTTCATACCGACCGGCACGGGTATTTTCGGGTTGATATGGAACTGAGTACCATGCCGTCGGATGTCTCCTGGCATGAGATGGAACTGTCACTGGACAAGCCTGTGGATGAGCGTGCAGCTACCACTGGCGAGTTCTTTACCCCTCTGCCCAGCGCCCGCTATGGCGTCATCAGTGATATTGACGATACTGTGGTTTACACCGGTGTTGCCAATACTGTGATGATGATGTATCGCCTGTTTGCCCAGGGTGCCGAGAGCCGGGTGGTGTTCCCCGGTGTGCCTGCACTGTATCAGGCATTCCATGCAGGCCGCGATGATGACGAGGAAAACCCTCTGTTCTATGTTTCCCGGGCTCCCTGGAGTATCTACCAGGTACTGGTGGAAGTTTTTCGCCGCAACCGGCTTCCCTATAAGCCGATCCTCATCCTGCGGGAGTGGGGAATGAAGCGGGGCAGCCTGCTGCCGCGAAGGGCCAAGGCGCACAAGGAGGACGCAATCCGCCATATCCTGGAAATATATCCTGACATGCAGTTTGTTTTAGTGGGTGATTCGGGCCAGCGCGACCCGGAGATCTACAGCCACATTCTGCGGCAATATCCCGGGCGTGTTCTGGGTATCTACATCCGCGATGTCAGCAACACAACAGAGCGCTCAGAAGCCATAGACAGGCTCGCCCAGGAGGCGCGCGAAGCCGGCTGTGACCTGATACTGGCGGCCGACAACGTAGCCATGGCGGAGCATGCAGCCAGGGAGGGCCTGATTGCTGATCACGCTGTAAATGCGGTGCGGGAAGAGCAGGGCCGCCATGAACGGAACGACGACTGATTCTGTGGCGGGTCCCTATTTCACCACAATCTGATTACTGACATCGTCCAGTTTGCTGTTTTCCCGCATCAGATCTTCGGCCCGCTGCCGCTGAGTGGCCGTTTCCACAAAACCTTCCAGCAGGATCTCATCATCCACGATGGTAATGTCGATGGCAGAACCGGCCAGGTCCTCTGCCTCAAGCAGGACCGCCTTCAGCCGCACCGCCTCCGCACTATCCTGTGTTGCCATGCCGGAGCCATCGAATACGGTGCAACCACTAACAAGCAATAGCCAGAGCCCCAGGTAACGAGTTTCAGCCATCGTTGTTTTCAGATTCATCATTACCTCCCGGGTTGTCGTCGATGGCCTCCAAAGACCGGCTTGCCAGTCCTTCGCAGTACGGGATCTCGTTTGCCGTGCCAAGGTCAAGCAGCGGCAAAAGTGCAGCAACCGGGGTGGCCACGGCGGCCAGAACGGCACTGCTGGCGACCTGCATTGTCAGATCCCCGGTCTGCAGTCCGGGCTCGGGGTCGTCGAACGTACCCCCGAGATGAAGCGGAGTGCCGGCAGCCAAACCGCTGACATCTTTTGGATGGGAAAACAGGGTAATGTCCAGGCGTTCGTTGTCGAAGTTTGCTGTTCCTTTGCCGGTAAAACTGGTATCCGTGGTATCGACAGCCAGGGTGTCGATGCTGACGAGGCCGTCGCGGGCTTTCAGATCAACATAGGCACAGTCGATCGGTACGGTGCCCCCGCCACCCACCCAGGTCACGAAGGACTCGGCGGCATCCAGCCCGGCCAGTTCGACCAGCAGGGCATCCAGCTTGCCCTGGGTCATCAGCATGACCATGCCGCCGTCGGCGGAGCCTAACAGCTCGGCAATGGAGGCGCCGGTCAACCAGAACTTGCCCTGACCAGCGACCGTGCCCACGCTGTCATCGGCCAGTTCCCAACTGCCAATCGCCTTGCTGAGATTGACCGCCTGCACCTCCAGCTGCAGTGTGCCTTCCGGGGGCGTCGGTCTGGAATCGATGTCCAGATTGAAGTCCACCCGACCATCGCCCACCCCGAAACCCACCGGCTCGAACCTGGCGTGCCCGTCTGCAAGATTGAAATCGATGACCACCTTGTTCAGGGGGATGTCGGCTGCCCGCACGGCTTTTCCCCGGTAACTGACATCTGCGGAAACCTTTTCCCAGGCAGCTGTGACCAGAGGCTGGTCCGGCAGCACGAACCGGTCTCCACCATCCCCGTTTGAGCTTTCCTGGCCCTCCTCTTCAGCAGATGCCGGTTCCACACCTGCCAGTACGCCAAGATCGGCAAGATCGAGCGACTCAGAGTGCAGTTTTCCCGTCAGATGCGGAGGGCGCGAACTGATATCCAGCGCGAGCTGTCCGCCCAGGTCACTGGCACCGACGTCCCCGTCGATATTGTTGAATGTCCAGCGGTCATCCTTGAAGGAAAGATCTCCGGATAAAGAGTAGGGGGGCAAATCTGGCAGAGGGAGACCTAACAGACGGCTCAAACGGTTTGGGTTGGGGCCTTCAACGCCAAGCT
>JAWWAM010000360.1:0-3687 GCA_033721715.1 Marinobacter sp. | reverse complement strand
TGATCCACACGCTGTTGCTGTGATGTGCGTTCCGCTTCCAGCTGTTCAATACGCGCCAATCTCGACCTGCTTTCGGACTCCAGTCCGGCTACCTGGCTGTCGAGCAGGGCGGCGCGTTGACGCCAGCTTTCAGTAGCACGGCTCCCCTTCACCATCAGGAACACCAACAGGCAAAGAACCAGGGCCAGGATGGCCGCAAACACTATGGCTTCCGGCTGGTTTTCCATAACAGCAACAACGGCCTCGGGCACCCTGATCTCCTTGACTGATTACTGGAAAATGACAATGCGGCAACAGTTTACCGCAATCGCGGAACCTTTTGACGCGTTGCCCCGTCGGATACTTGTTGTTACACAGTCTGTCATCGACTGCTTGGCAAAAAATTCAACCTGATGCATCCGCCTATGGACTCGGTGCGTAATATCATCTAAAACGGAAGTCAGGGCACCGAAATCCCTGGGCAGTATAAAGGACAGGAATTCAACATGCTTAAAGAGCTCTGGAGAAAACTGGGATCGGAATTGGCTCCAGCCGGTTGGCCGGAAGCGCAAAACGGCTGCCGGTCGCAAGGCGATCGGGGGGAATTCCGCATACTGCCGCACATGACACACACCGGGGAGTTTCATCTGGAACGACTGACCGGCATCCTCAAGGGGCGCTACGGCAAGACGTTCCAGAACCACGGTGACGAGTCGATACGCGATCTGATCCACTTCGCCTCACGCATTCAGGATCAGGACGTTCAACGAGAACTGCTGCTTTTCTACCTCAACTGCTCCCCGATTGTTCAGGAATATCTGCGCTCGGAGGAAGTGCTCGCTGAGAACCACTTCCTGTCCAGGACCCTCTGAAACAGATAATTCCGCCGTTAATGAACTGTAAACCCTCACAACTGTCATGTTGTTGTATACTTCCGTCCTGTGAATAAGATAGCTTGCCCCCAAAAGGGCGACGACTTCCATTGCGGCATTCCGGAATTAGAGAATTCACGCCGCGGATTCAGAGGCTTCGGATGTTTCTTATGCGTTCAGATTTCGGAAAACTGGCGGCGGCGGCCGTTTTTCTTTTTTTAGTTTCCGGTTGTACCGCAGATCGCTACTTGATGGTGGAAAGGGAAGATCTCGGCGCGCTGAACTCGTCGATTGTCAACCAGAGTGATCACATCATCAGCCTGGAAAACCGCACCAGCGACCAGTTTCAGGAGCTGACTCGCCTTAACGAAGAATCCACCCAGACCATTCTCAAAACGATCACAGAGCAGGTGGAAAAGCCTGCATGCCCGCCCCAGCCAAAAGCCCCGGTATGCACCACCAATGATGACGATGGCCGCGCCGACAGACTCAAGGGCAAGGTAATCGTTGGCGAAGTGGAAAAATTCTACCTGGCCGGTCCCGGCCTCATTTACGATGCCCGCATCGACAGCGGAGCCGAAACCTCTTCAATGGACGCCAGGAACATTACCCGTTTCGAACGGGACGGCAATAACTGGGTTCGGTTTGACGTGCCAATGCCCGGCACTGATGATGAATTTGTCACCGTCGAGCGGGAAATTTCCCGCCGAGTCAAAATCATCCAGTCCAGCACAGACGAATCAGAAAGGCGCGTGGTGGTGGAACTGCAGTTCATGATCGGAAATCATCGACAACAGGCGGAATTCACGCTGACAAACCGCGAGCATCTTAGCCATAGCGTGCTGGTGGGGCGCAACATACTGAGAGACGTTATGTTGATTGATGTTGGCAAGGAGTTCGCCACTGAACTGCCCGAATCCGTACCCGCAGAAGACAATGGGGATGAATCTTGACTTCCCGATCCCGTATACCGTTTTTCTTTGCCATACTCCTGCTGATTGTCGCAGGCATCTCAATCGCCGTCTGGCGCCATGTAGAGTTGGGCATTCCCTGGTTTACCGGCGAGCAGAAGCCGGTGTGGATGGTAGAGGCCAGAATTGACTTTACGGGTACCGGGGAGCCGGTGCTTGCCAGCATGAATATTCCGGATCAGCCCCCCGGCTTTCGGATTATTTCCGAACAGGCCGCCTCCCCTGGCTACGGCTTTTCCATTGTAGAGGATTCCGGTGAACGCCGGGCTGAATGGTCCAAACGCGATATAAACGGCCCTCAGACTCTTTATTTCAAGGTTCAACTGGTGCCTGACGAGCGGATGCAACCGGGCGAACCCAGGCGCCGCCCGAAACCCGAGCCGGTTTTTTGGGAGGAGCCTCAGGCAACCGCAGTGGAGGAGCTGCTGCAACAGGCCGCGGCCCGATCAAGCACCCCAGAGAGCATGACGCGGGAACTGATCAAGCTGCTTCAACCAGACAGCAACACGCAGAATACAACCCTGCTGATTGCAGACGACAACTACATTGACCTGCTTAACCGGATGCTCAATCACGCTGGCATTCCCGCTCGCACAGCGGATGGGCTGGCCCTTGAAGACGCAAGGCGACGGCAACAGCTGCGTCCGTTCCTTCAGATATACGACGGAGACAGATGGCTGACCTTTAATCCCCGTACCGCCGAACAGGGGCTGCCGGAAAACGTGTTGCTGTGGCGTCAGGCGGCCACTTCCCTGCTGGACCTGGTGGGCGGGGATGACTCGGAAGTGAGCTTTTCCATGCTGCGGCAAACCATACCGGCCCTACAGCTGGCCCAGTCCCAGTCCGCCGAAAATGGTCTCGGCTTCCTCAGCCTCTACCAGCTGCCGATAGAAGAACAGGGTATGTTCAGAATGCTTCTATTGCTGCCACTGGGGGCGCTTGTGGTCGCCTTTATGCGCATCGTTGTAGGCATAAAGACCTCAGGCACTTTCATGCCGATCCTGATCGCCGTGGCTTTCGTGCAGACGACACTGATCCCGGGGCTTATTGCCTTTGTATCAGTGGTGGCCATTGGCTTGCTGATGCGCGGCTATCTTTCCAGCCTTAACCTGCTGCTGGTGTCGCGAATATCAGCACTCATTATTCTGGTGATCTTCATCACCGCCGGGCTGAGTATTGTGGGTTATCAGATGGGCTTTAATACCGGCATGACGGTGACGTTCTTTCCCATGGTGATCATTGCCTGGACCATCGAACGTATGTCTATCCTCTGGGAGGAAGAAGGCGCCCGTGAAGTCTTTGTGCAGGGTGCGGGCAGCCTGTTTGTGGCAGTATGCGCCTTTCTCCTGATGAGCGCGCCACTGGCAAGCCATCTGACCTTCAACTTCCCCGAGTTACACTTTGTAGTTCTGGGGCTGATCCTGTTGATGGGACAGTACACAGGCTACAAATTATCTGAGCTCCGTCGGTTTCACCCCATGAAGGCTTACGACTGATGGACTGGATTTCGCCTTTCAAGCTCAGACAGTTGGGGATGCTGAACATGAATCGGCGCAATGTAGACTACATTGCCCGGTACAACAGTCGGGTGTCCTATCCGCTGGTGGATAACAAGCTCAAAACCAAGCTGGTGGTGGCAGAATACGGTGTTCGCACCCCCCGGTTGCTTCAGGTTGTACGCCAGCAACACGAGATTTCGCATTTCCGGCAGATGGCAGAAGATCTGAAGGGGTTTGCCATCAAGCCCGCCAAAGGCTCCGGCGGCAAGGGCATTACCGTGATAACGGGGCGGGACGGTGATGAATACATCAAGGCCTCAGGCGCCCGGGTACCTGCCTCCTACCTTGAGCGACACCTGTCCAATA
>JAWWAM010000359.1:0-3690 GCA_033721715.1 Marinobacter sp. | reverse complement strand
TGCTCGCCCTGGTTGGCAAAGACAAAGTTGATTCCCGGGTAGCGGTCCTGGGCTTCCTCCAGCACCGGCATTTCGCGAATGCAGGGCGGGCACCAGGTAGCCCAGAGGTTTACTACGGTGGGCTGTCCCTGAGTAAGGGAGTCCAGATCGACTGGTTGTTCCTTCAGGTCGGTCAGGGCCACGTCGGGCAGGCCCTGGGTCTGGTTGTCGATCAAGGCAATCACGCCGCCGGTGAAGCCCCAGGTCATCAGGCCTGCCGCCACAGCGAACCCCAGTGGCCGTCGGATGTTGGTGCGCCGCCACAGCAGGTAGCTGGTGAAAACCAGCGCCACCACCAGGCCAGAGACCACGTCGAAGCCACCATCGCGAATATCGATGATGCCCAGCCAGTCGTCCTGATAGTGTTCAAAGTAACGCACTACAAAGCCGATCCGCGCCGCTAACATAGCGACGAGGAAAATATCGGCCAGCGCGCCGGATATCGGGAGGTTTTCCTTACGGCCAGCCAATGCCCCGACAAGCAAGGCAACAACAAAAGCCAGAATCAGTAACAGGTGTCCAATGGAAAGGCTGAAGGGACCAACGCCTACACTGAGCATGACTTCTCCGGTTATCGGGGGATTTTGATTGCTGTATGGCGCCTAGTGACCCTTGAAATGGCCGGGAGTTCCATCTGTTTGCGTTGGGGTCAGAATCCGATGGCAATGCTGGCGGTTGCAGTGTGGCGATCATAGCGGTAGCGATCGATGTTGCTGTCATTATCCGTGCGATCGACATCAACGCTCACAGAGGTGTGGCCTGAAACGCGGTAGGTGGTGCCGACCGAGAGAGTGTAGCGCTTGTCTTCGCGACGTATTGTCTGTGTGCCTTCTGGAATGCGCAGCTGATGTGGCGTGCGATAGTAACTGAAGCGGAAGCCGGCGCCTGCTTCAACAGTCAGTTTGTCGGTGAGGCCATATCCAACGCTTGCGTCAAGGCCATGTCGTTGCGGCGACACACTGAAGAATTCGCTTCTGGTCTCCAGGTTGTCGCGATCATTGTATTCGGCCCGGTACCTCAGTTTCCCGGACCAGTTTCCGGGGTGGACCCGGTATTGGGCGTCCAGCCGATACATCTCACCCTGGTAGGCTTCGAACCCCGGCTCGGGAAATATCCGGGCAGCCTCGGCCTTGATCAGGCACCGTGAGCCCGGCCCGGGGCAGTCGCGGGTGGTCAGTCCCGCCATGAGCTTGGCCCGGCGTTCACGGGATCGGCGGTCCTGCCAGATATAGTCGCCGCCAAGGCCGAGACTGACGTGCCCGGGGCTGGTTTGCTGGACCCATCTTGCTTCCGCCTGAACCACCTGAATATCAAAGTCATGTTCGGAGGGATATTGTCGCGAAAAAAACTTCAGATCCGAGCGAAGTCCCGCCATGGCATCGCCGTGCAGGTAATAGGAAGCGGCGGCGAGTGCTTCTATAAAACCACTGTCCAGCTTCTCCGGAGCGGTGTCCGGGAACAGGGCGACATTGTCCTCATAACCCCCACCTACGGAAATCAGTCCTGCCCAACGCTTTTTGGCCACTGCTCTGGGTGCTGCCGGATCGAGACGTTCGAGCTGTCGGGTGGCAAGGGATAACAGGTTGTCGTCGGGGGCGGAGGCAAGTACCGCCCGGAAGGCCTCTTCCGCCGCGGGGCGGTTTTCCCGGGCCAGTGCCGTAAGGCCGATGTTGTAATAGGCCAGTGCTTTCTGGCGGGTGGGGATAAGCTGCCGGAAGGTTTGTTCTGCTTTTTCGTACTGCCCGAGTTTGTAGTACACAACACCGAGGTTGTAGCTGAGCGAGCGCGAGTTCAGACCCTGCTCGGCTGCGGACTCAAGATAGCGGCGCGCCTTGTTCAGCTCGCCGTCATTGAAAGCCTGAACGCCGGCCTGGAAGTGGGCTTTTGCCTCTGGTGTCTTTCCCTGAACACTGGTTGTCGAAAGGGCCACACACACAAGCAGGGCTACTGGCAGAAACCTGCGCAAATACTCTCTCCGGAATGGTCTGAACGCGAACTCAGAGTATAACAGTCATTGGTCGGGCCAACGCCAGTCCGGAGGCCGGTAACTGTGACGCCTGCATCTACTGCTGTTCGGTGTCCTCAAGGTTCAGTGGGTCGTCGTCCAGCAGGTCGAGGTCGGTTTCAAGGTCCAGATCGATATCATCTGTACCCGGAAGCTCCAGGTCCGGATCTTCAAGGCCCGGTAAATCCAGTTCCGGTGCTCCGTCTATGATTTCGCCAGGCAGCTCTGTGCCAAGGGCGTCACGTGACTCCCGCGATTCCTCGGCAAGGGTTTCTTCAATATCCAGCATGTCTTCGCGGGCTTCAGCGGCAAAATCTTCCGAGTCTCTCTGCATGTCTCCGAAGTCGCCTGCCCCGGCAGGCGAATCCACTGACTCTGGTAGCTCAAGTTGCTGTACAAAAGAGTCGTCCAGTTCCTGGTCATCCGTAACCATTCTCATGGTCACATCCAGGTCGTCCTGGGCCTGGGCGAGGCCGGGTGCTGCAAGCAGAACACAGAAGATGGCCGGAGCGAGCCAGGGTGTAAGGATATTGCTGTTCATGATGAGGGCTCCGTATTTTCCGGAATAGCGGTACTGAATGTCTTGCGCCGCGTGCCATCGTCCAGGTGAGCGACCAGTTCGCCCGACCCCGGAAACAGTACGTGTATGGGCAACGCCAGCACGTTGTCGCCTTCCTTGAGATTCACCTTCCAACTGATCGTCTGGCGACCCGGGAACGGCGCCAGTTCGGCGTTGGGGGGCATTTCCAGGGTCAGGGTTACGTTCTCCATGGCCCGGCGGGAATTGAAGGCCAGCCTGACGGTTCTCACGTCAGGAGCATCCTGGAGCGCAGAGGCTGGCTCCGCGGTGTTCTGGTCTGTGGTGTCAGCCAGATCTTCGCCGGATGGCGCTACGTCCACCGGGCCAATCTGCATGCCAATGAAAATGCCAAGTGCCAGTACGGCGGCAACCGCCGAAGCCCAGATCGGGGCTTTTGGGAGACCGGCGCGGTGGGCCGAACTTCCTGACAGCGCTAGTCCTCGAATCCGTGCTTCGAAATCGGCGTTCGGTTCGGGAATGGTCTGGGCGATGAGGCCTTCCTGCAGGCGTCGTTGATCCTCCCAGAGCTCGGAACAGTCCGGGCACACGGATGCATGGGCCTGGAGGGCTTCCTGTTCGTGCGGCGGAAGTTCGCCGCGAACCAGGCTGTCGACCTCTTGGTTGAACTGACGACACGTCATGGCATTCACCTCTTCATCCCTCACGTTGTTGCCTTTCGAAAGGTTCCAGTTGTTTTTTCAGCCGCTCACGCATGAATGCCCTGGACCGGTGTAGCCGTGATTTTATCGTTCCCACCGGTACATCAAGAACCAGTGCTATGTCTTCCTGACGCCAGCCATCAGCATCGTGAAGCAGGAGGAGCGTCCGCTGGTCCGGAGGCAAGGTGTTCAGCAGGCGTTTTACGGTGTCGTCAATGCGGGTCTGGTCAATACCGGCGGAGGCATCCGGGCTTGCCTCGCCGAGCGATTCCATGAAGGAGGTCTGGTTTTCGGCAGACACCAGCATGCTTGCGTTGATTTCTCTCTGGCTGGACTGCTTGCGGGTAAGATCCACGAAATGGCGGTACAGGACGCGGTTGAGCCAGGGCTGTGGCTGTTGCACTTTC
>JAWWAM010000358.1:0-3706 GCA_033721715.1 Marinobacter sp. | reverse complement strand
GGCAGGCCGAGGGCAAACGCCAGGGGAATAAGAATCGCCACGCCATTGGCGGGACCAAGGCCTGGCAGACAACCAATCAGGGTACCGGCAAAGGCGCCAAACAGCGCAAACATCAGGTTGTACGGTGTTAACGCAACCGCAAAACCCTCCATGAGAAAACCGAGGGTTTCCATCAGTTCACCTCCAGTAAGCCGGCGGGCAGATTCAGGGAGAGGCCGAAGTTGAACAGCACAAAGACCACCACCGCGCTCGACAGGCCGGTCAGGAAGGCAGCTCTGACAGGGGCACCCATGCGCCAGCTAAGAGTGCCCACAGCCAGCGTTGTCGAAATGACAAACCCCAGGGGTTCAAGCACCAGTGCGTACACCACCAGAACCACCAGCGACACCACTAGCTCCAGCGCTGTCTTGCCCAGTGGCCACCGGGCATCCGGATCTGGCTTGATCATCAGGTAGATGCTGCCAGCAGCCAGAACAACCGCGAGGATGGTCGGGAAGGTTTCCGGGCCTACAGTTTCGGCGCCACCAAAAGGCTCGGGCCACTGCTGCGCGACCCAGCCATAGGCAACTGCCAGAACCAGAAGACCCAGGCCGAGAAATCGATCACCGAGGCCTGTCATTTCAGCAACCCTATTTCCCGGGACAGATCCTCGATGTCCTGCACCTGTTGTTTGACAAAAGCGTTGAACTCTCCCGCTGGCGGATGAAAAGGAATGAGGCCATTGGCCTTCATGACCTTCTTCCACTGGTCACTGGCATAAAGGGTATTGATCGTGTTGCGCCAGAACTCTTTCGATTCGCTGGAGGCGCCTTGGGGCATATAGAAGCCGCGCCAGTTGGGACCAACAGCATCAATCCCCTGCTCTTTTGCGGTGGGGATATCCGCAAAGTCTCCTGGCAAGCGCTCATCGGACAGCACAGCCAGAACACGCAGGTCACCCGACGACAAGAAACCGGTCACTTCGGAAATGTCGCCAGTAAAGGCGTCTACCTGGCCACCGACCACCTGGGTCATGGCCTCGCCGCCATTGTTGTACGAAAGGTAGGGAATTTCAGGCAGCTCATCGGCACCCGCTGCCTTGGCAGCAATCAGCACCTTCAGATGGTCCCAGCCGCCCCGGGCACTGCCGCCGGCGAACTTGACCGACTTCGGATTCTTTTTGGCGGCCTCCAGAAGCTGATTCAGATTTTCATACCGGGAGTCCTTGCCCACGGCAATAACGCCGTAGTCAGCCCCCAGGGCACCAATCCATGTCACCATGTCAGCGTCCAGCCCCGGAAACTGTTTCTGGGCCAGGCGGGTGGTGGTTGCTGTTGACGCAGCCACGATCAGCTTGTCGTCTTCCGAGCGCTTACTGACGGTGTGGGCATAGGCAACACCGCCACCTGCCCCGGCCATGTTCACGGTCTGCACGCTGCCATCAATCAGTTCCAGGTCCCTGAGGACATTGCCAGCACTGCGGCAGGTAAAATCCCAGCCGCCACCGGGATCTGACGGGGCGATACATTCAACTTTTCCGGAAGGTTGCCACGCTGTGGCATGAAGGCTGAAAGCCGCTGCCGCGATGAACGACAGGCTTCGTTTGATTATCATGATTGTCACCTCTGTCTTGTTTTTATGGTCGCTTCCGAGGCGAGGCCAATGGAGAGCGGAACAAGGCAGAGGTTAGAGGCTGACCACCACGGCCAGAAGCTTGTGCGCGTATTGCCTTTAAAGAAATTAAAGGGCGTTTAGTTCATAAAGTTTACGGGCAATTAAACAGTCAGTGATTTAATCTGCCCCTATAACGACAACAAACCATTCATTGCTGACAACGTGTTCCGAAAAACCAAACTAAAAACCCGGATGATCCTCACGCTCGGATTCGTCAGCGCCGCGCAGACAATCCTGATCGGCGTGTTTGCCGGCCATTACCTGAGCGACTCCCTGTTTGATGAGATCGGGCAACGCGCCCTTATGGTCTCGAAAACCATCGCTGCAGCGCCTTCGGTGATTGAAGGTGTGCGTGAGCGGGACACCGTGGAGCTGAACCGGCTGGCATCCCGCATGACGCGCACCAATGAAGCCCTGTTCATTGTTATTGGCGACCACTACGGCATCAGGCTTGCGCATCCCACCACCGACCGTATCGGCCGCTCCATGGCAGACGACGACGGCGACTGGGGCCTGCGCGCACTGAATGATGGCGAGGCCTATGTGGCAAGAGCCAAAGGCAGCCTCGGCGAGTCCATGCGAGGCAAGGCGCCGGTGATCGATCCGGATAGCGGGGATATCATCGGCATTGTGTCGGTGGGTTATGGAGTCAATCAGGTGGATGCCATCATCAAGCGCTACAGTTTCGTGCTGTACAGCGTTGTGGGTCTCACCCTGCTGGTCAGCATACTCATTGCCATGGTAATTGCCGGCCGTTTCAAGCGTGCCATATTTGGGCTGGAACCGGAGGAGATCGCACGCCTGTTCCAGGAGCGGGACGCCACGCTTCAGTCGGTCAGGGAAGGCATCATTGCCATTAACCGGTCCGGCGTGATTACGACCTTCAACCGCACAGCCCTGGAAACCCTGGGCATTGATCCCGAAACGCCGCTTTCGGGCAGGCCAATTCTGGACGTCTTACCGGAAAGTGACCTGCTTTCGGTATTGGAGTCCGGCGTTCCGGATTTTGACCGGGAGGTCTGGCTGCGCAACCGGCAGATGATCGTTAACCGGTTGCCGGTCCGCCAGGGCACGGATATCATCGGTGTGGTGGCAAGTTTCAGGCTGCGGGACGAAGTGGACCAGGTAAGCCGGCAACTCACCCGCATACAGCAATACGCTGACACACTGAGAAGCCAGACCCACGAGTACTCCAACAAGCTCCACACCATTGCAGGCCTGATCCAGATCGAAGCCTACGACGATGCACTGAACCTGATCGGCAGCGAAGTCAGCGATCATCAGGCGCTGATTCACCTGCTGCTGGATGCTGTCCCCGACCCCGTTATCGCCGGCTGTCTGCTGGGCAAGTACAACCGGGCCCGGGAAATGGGCCTGCGGCTTCACATTGATTCCGAAAGCCGCATGACGGATATTCCCCCCGACCTGCCCCGTGACCAGCTGGTCAGCGTACTGGGTAACCTCATAGACAATGCCCTGGAAGCAACGCGCCAGCACACTGGCACAGGTGGCATCGTTCAGCTTTCCATGACTGACCTCGGGCATGAACTGATTTTCGAGGTACAGGACCAGGGACCCGGCATCCCCGAAGAGGCCCGGCAAAGAATATTCGAGAAAGGCGTGAGCACAAAGCAGGGTGAGGAGCACGGCTACGGTCTGCACCTGGTGCGCCAGTTCCTGAATCACTGGGGAGGGTCCATCACGGTTGATGATCTCCCCGGGGAGGGCTCCCGCTTCACACTCTACCTTCCCAAGAAGGCCAAAGGGAGGAATCACCAGTGACGACCATAAGGATCCTGATCGCTGAAGATGATCGGCGAATCGCGGAAATACAGCGACGGTTTGTGGAAAAGCTGGAAGATGTGGAGCTGTGCGGGATTGCTCACAGCCTGGCAGATGCCCGTGATCTAATTGACGTGATGGCACCTGACCTGATCCTGCTGGATATCTACTTCCCCGATGGCAGCGGCCTTGAACTGCTCCGGGAACTCCGGGCACAGGACAGCGGTAGCGATGTCATTCTCATCACCGCGGCCAAGGAGGTTGACTCTCT
>JAWWAM010000357.1:0-3709 GCA_033721715.1 Marinobacter sp. | reverse complement strand
GGGATGGGGGACATTATTGCCGGCGATGTGAAAGGCAAGCTGTTACAAGTTCCCCATGTTGAGGATGCCCGGGTGAATATCGTGTTTGATCCTCCCTGGAACTACGACAATCTGGAAGAGGAGGCGCGGCTGGAGCTGGGGTTGATTTGAGCAGGCTGCTGCATTAATTGAGGAGTCTGGTGTGGCAACATGGACTACACTGTTGTTGGTTACCTTGCCACACGGGAGTCCAGTTAACGTGACCCAGCATCGCGCGAAAGAATCGGATGCCTTTGAGATTTTTCCCTGGAACTCTAACTTCGAAACCGGACTGAAAGAGATTGATGACCAGCATCGAGTGCTGGTGAACATCCTGAACCGGTTGGCGTGGCATTTTGCCTCCGGCAGTTCGGAGGAGGATAGCTCTCACCTGCTTGACGAACTTCTCGCCTACGCCGCCTATCATTTCGAGTATGAGGAAGGTATCTGGAACAGGAGCTTTGGAGAGTCGGAGATATCCAGAAATCATCGCACCTCACACCAGGTGTTCTTTACACGAGTCCACGCTCTTCGCCAAAGCAAAGCTCCACAGGGTGATGTTCTGGCTGAACTGTTCGGTTATCTGACACATTGGCTCGCCTTTCATATTCTGGAATCAGACCGGCGCATGGCATTGACTTCGGAAGCCCTGGAGGCAGGCAAGCCTCTGAAGGAGGCGCGAGAATACGTGGATTCGGAACTGAGTGGTTCCGTCTCGGTGCTCGTTAACGCTTTGCTGGAGATCTACGGCAAACTGTCTGACAGCACAATTCAGTTGATGCGTGAAAAGATGGCCAGGCAAAAAGCTGAGGACGAACTGCGTTGCCTGCAGAACGAACGGTTGCAACTGGCTCTGGAGGCTCAGGCAAGTGATCATCAGAAGCAGGTGGAGTTTCTTGCCTATTCAGACGCTCTCACAGGGTTATGGAACCGTAATGGTATTACCCGGCTTATTCGCGAATTGCTTGATATTGGAGATCTTGAAAAAGACTCGGCGGCATTGGTCTCTATAGACCTGGATAACTTTCACGAGGTTAATAGTCGGTTTGGGGAAGAAACCGCCGATCGCATGCTGGGACTACTCGCCCGACGGTGGCTTGATGCTCTGCCTCCCGATGCGGCTCTCGCGCGGATTGGCGGAGATGAGTTTGCGCTTCTTCTCCCGGATGCCAGCCAAGTGGAATCCAGGCTTCGTGCCCTGCAACTGACCGGTCGCCTGCCTTTTGATCTGGGTGGAGACTCGGCGTTCGTATCGTTTTCAGCGGGTATCGTGTTGTTTCCCGATAAGGATATGGGAGACATGGCTGAAGATGCGGACACACTCTTACGTCAAGCTGACAATACGCTTTTCAGGGCCAAGCACGAGCTTAAAGGCAGTTGGCTGTTCCTGGATGTGGAAGAAAAGAAAGCAAACCGGTCCCGGCAGTTGCTGCGTTCAGATATCAGGAAAGGTCTTGAAAACGGGCAGTTCAGACTTTTTTACCAACCAAAGGTAAATCTGAGGAGCGGTGAGGTAAACGGGGTAGAGGCCCTGATTCGATGGGAGCATCCGGAAAAAGGTCTACTTTCCCCCGCAGCCTTCCTGCCAGCGATTGAGTACCACCCCTTGATGATCGAGTTGGGTGAGTGGGTATTGATTGAAGCATTGACGCAAATGAAGGTGTGGGACAATCAGGGCATATTTCTGAATGTCAGCGTGAATATCGCGGCAATTCAGTTGCTGGCACCAGAATTCCCGGAGCGGCTACAGGACATTCTGGCCAGATTCCCCGCACAGGACCCCGGGCGCCTTGACCTTGAAATACTGGAAACGGCAACCCTGGGGGAGTTGGAAAGGGCTGTAAGAATCATCGTTGATTGCAAGCGGCTCGGTGTCACTTTTTCACTGGATGATTTTGGCACCGGGTATTCGTCGCTGTCCTATCTGAAGCAGTTGCCCGTGGATACCCTCAAAATAGACCGTGAGTTTGTAAGTGGTGTGGGCGATACCGAGGAGAACCTCTCGATTCTGAGGGGGATCGTCGGCTTGTCCGGGGTTTTTGGCAGGGAACTGATTGCCGAGGGCGTGGAAACCGTAGAGCAGGGGGAAGTGCTGCTGAGTCTTGGGTGCGACTTCGCCCAGGGCTATGGGATATCGCCACCGATAGCTCCGGACAAATTGGTAGACTGGCTTGCCCGCTGGGAGCCTTTTCCCCAATGGGCGGCGAACTCGACACTGTCTCAATAGAACGTAACCAATAAAGGGCTGTATTTTGTCAACGCGACTTACCGAGTTCAGTCACGGAGCCGGCTGCGGCTGTAAAATTGCGCCGGATGTTCTGGACCGCATTCTTAATACCACGACTCCTGATTTTCACGATCCGCGACTTCTGGTCGGCAATGCCAGCCGGGATGATGCTGCCGTCATGGATGTTGGCAATGGTCTGGGCATCATCAGCACCACAGATTTTTTTATGCCCGTGGTGGATGACGCCTATGACTTTGGCAGAATTGCGGCTGCAAATGCCATCAGTGACGTCTATGCCATGGGCGGGAATCCCTTGATGGCAATCGCCATACTGGGTTGGCCGGTGAACCAGTTGGCGCCGGAGATTGCCTCGCGGGTAATTGAGGGTGGTCGAGCGGTATGTGCCAATGCAGGAATAGCACTGGCCGGCGGACACAGTATCGACTCACCGGAGCCGATCTTCGGCCTGGCCGTTACTGGCCAGGTACGGGTGAATCGAATCGTGCGTAACGATACCGCCCAGACCGGCGATCTTCTGTACCTCACCAAACCACTTGGGGTCGGAATTCTGACCAGCGCACTGAAAAAGCGCCAGATTACCGAAGCAGATCTCGCGGTCGCCGTTGAAACCATGTGCTCGCTTAATAAAGTGGGCGAGGTCTTCGCGGCAATGGAGGGTGTACATGCCATGACGGATGTAACCGGCTTTGGTCTCGCTGGCCATTTGATGGAGATCTGCCGTGGGAGCGGCGTTGGTGCCACCATTAACCGGAATGCAGTGCCGCGGTTATCGAACCTGGCACATTACATTGATTCGGACTGTATTCCGGGTGGTACCCACCGGAATGCAGCATCACTGGGCGACGCCTTCGAGGGGCTGAGCGATCAGGACAAGACGCTGCTTTGCGATCCTCAGACCAGTGGCGGCCTGCTGGTTTGTGTGGCCGAAGAGCACCGAGTTGCTTTCGAGAAAAAGGCCAGCGAGCACGGGCTTGCCCTTCATCCGTTCGGCCGGTTACATGACCGTGGTTCCGACGAGTGGCTGGTTCAGGTTATTGACTGAGCTCCCAGCCAATGGCGGGCCCTTCGAACACCAGAGCGTTGTGGAGTTGCACCAGGTCGGCCCCGGCATTGATCCGGTCCAGGTAGTCCTGGCGCGAACCTACACCGCCACTGGTCAGAAGGGCCGAACTCCCTTTCAGGTGATAGCGGCAGGCCTCAATGGTCCGGCAGGTACTGGCCTGAAGTGCAGGCTCCCGCCATCGGCGGTAGTGGGCATGGGTGACCGGTTTGCCGAAATCGAAGCTTATCAGTATACCGTCGACTCCCTGGCATCTGAGGTACGGCACGAGGTTGCAGACATCTTCATTTCCCGGTTGGACCCGTAGCTTGTAGACAATGGGGCAGAATTTCCGGGTTCTTCTTTCGAGTGCCTGCTGGGTTTCCCGCAATCGAAGCAGATTT
>JAWWAM010000356.1:0-3721 GCA_033721715.1 Marinobacter sp. | reverse complement strand
TCCGGATTCGGTGGCGATGGAGAGCTGTTCAATCGTGATGTTATGGAAATCGGTTTGCCGGACATCGTCCGTTACAACGATGTGCGCTTCAAAATAGCTGGCAGCAATATGCCCAGGCCAACAGACCCGGGGTTCCGCCAGACAGATATTCTTGCGGTGGAAATGCAGGGTGACGTTGTCATGGAGGGAAACCTGCTGGTTTTCCCCACAGGCAACCCATAGGGAGGGGGTATGCGTTATTTTCAAAGGTATTCCTTCAGAATGAAGATGGCCTGGCCGCTGGTTTTGGCATTGTCGAGCCCCGTAACGGCTGATATGGAGAGCCTTGATGATGACGATCTCGCGGGTATCAGTGGTCAGAGCGGAATAACCCTGGAGATGGAACTGGGTATGGCCGCAGATCGGCTGTCCTATTTTGATGATGGGAACGGCATCTACCTTGAGGATTTCCGCGTGGGCTCTGCAAGCCGCCCTGGAGAATCGGCTGCTCATATTATCCGGGTGGATATTACGGATGACGCTGCGCTCAACCTGGACTATCTGGTTGAAGATCGCCGGGTTGAATTCGGCGACGTTCGTCTGGCGGGCGCGCCGGGTATCGGGATGGGAGGCATATTCTTCGATCACAGCATGCAGGGCAGCCTTCGCATCCGTCCTGGAGGAGCTTACGGCTCTTCCGGTTATACCTTCGATACTGCCTATACCATGACGGGTGGTCGGCTTGGCTACCGTACCAATGGCAACGAAGTCTTTCTTGATGATGTAACCCTGGATGTGGAGGCTCTTGGCATTACCCTCGACGTAGTGGGTGGCACGCTGGAGCTTAATGCACCCCGTATTTCCGGCTCCTACGATGTGGGGGCCATCCGCTACAGCAGCAATCCTGCGAATCATGGCAACACCTACGATGTCTCTACCGGCCAGCTGCTGCCTAGCTATGGGGGGCTCAGCGGGACCTTTGATCTGTCGTCGAAAACAGGAATCACCGCCGGTGGTCGGGAGGGGGAAGGTTTCCGCCTGGACAACCAGACCACGATTAACAGTGCTTCCTTTATATACCACGATGACAACAACACGCTTGCGTTCAGGGATATTGCCGGCCACTACAACGTTAACGACCTGCGGATTGATGTCACCACGGACAGATACGGCCGCAACGCATTGGGGTTGACGCTTGGCTCTCTGGATGGAGAGTTCAATATTGGTCGTATCGAGATGGGGGCCGGGGGTAAGAGCATTGGCGAGGTCAATGTCAGTTTCATGCTGCGAGATCACACTTATAACGGTCGTAGCTATACCAATGCGGTATACGTTCAGGGCGGCGGTCATCCTGACGCCGGCCCGCAGGGGCTCAGGCTGTCTGCCGAGTGGAGCCTGCAGTTAGCGGATCTGAGTTATACGGAGGATGGCAACCGGGTGATCTTCAGCGGCTTGCAATCCTGGGGGCAGGGCGATGTCACCGTGAACGTCACCCGGGACGGGGAGATAAACGGCACCCGTTTCTATGACGGCCTCAGAATTGGTTTTGAGGAAGTGAATGCCGGCTATCGCATTAATGGTCTTCGGGTAGGTAGTGATGATGCACCTTTGCAGGGAGGTACTGAATTGTTGCTTGCGCTCGGCTTCTACCCCGCCTATGAATTCGAAATGGACGGCCAGGTGACTCTCGGTGCCGGCGGGGCCAGTGGTGAGGGCCTGACAATTAACTCGGATATCCGTATACGTAATGGTCAAGCCGCCATTATTGCTGCCCCTTATGATGAGGGAGAAGGAGAGATTTCCCAGAAAGGCCTGTGGATCACCGACCTGAGTTATGACGCCCATATCCGTGACATGACGGTCGACGTGACCGAAGACGGCCTCGCAATTATTAAAGGCGAAGCCTGGAGCATGATGGATGTGGGTAACCTTCGCGTGGGCGACAAGGAGGCGGGCGCAAGTTTTGGGCGCTTTGTCGTGCAGAAGTACGAAACCGGTAGCAGTATGACCATTGTTCCGGGGGGCGCCGGCGATGTCTGTGCTGGTGGTTCCGGTGTTACCGCGACGGATTGCGCCGCTTCAGGGGGTATCTGGGAGACCCGGGGTGATGAGGGCATTACCATCCGGTTGAAGCAGATATTTGCCCGGGCCGTGAGTGACTCCCGCAAGAACGCCTTTATCTGGGAGACCAATCGCGAGGCCGACGCTAGCGGGGATCCGGTCAATAACACTGGCACCAGGCTCGTGCTCAATGATATCCACACCAGTGATGGTGGTGACTTCGATGGTGACGGCGTGGAGGACAACACTTTCGGTATACGCACGGACCTGTCCGTGGATGTGTACCAGACCAAAGTGGTCAAGAAGACCGATGGTGCGGATACCCTGGGGGTAACCGGCGCAAGGGGAGACGAAAAAATTATGGATGCCGCGGCTGCGGCGGGATATCGATACGTTTCATCGCCCACCGCCACGGACCTGGAAAACCGGCCGCTTGGGTTTGCGGTTCAGGCCAGAAGCCAGTTCAAGGAATTATCTATCAACAATATCGATCTTGTGCACCCCACCGGCGGGCCGCAAACGGCGGTGTACGGCGTAAAAATGCAGAACTTCGACATCAAGGCGAACCTGACGGCAACGCCGGTTCCCTGATTGTTAGCAGGACAATTGCACCCATTGCGCTACCGCTTCGGTCTCGCCCTTTGTCTTTTTGTTCCACGTGGTGTTTAATCCCGCCCTGATCCTATTCAATCACGCGGGCATGCCTTCATGAAATCCAGAGCACTCCTAGGCCTCCTGGCAGACGGGCAGGTTCATTCTGGTGAGTCACTTGCCACCAGCCTCGGCATCAGTCGCACCGCGATCTGGAAGCAGGTTCGGCGCGCGATGGACGAGGGCCTCCGAATAGAAACCATCCGCGGTAAGGGCTATCGCCTGCTGACCGAGATGGACCTGCTTGATCAGAATCAGATCCTGCAGGGCCTGAGCGTGCCCCGTCGTTCTGCCATCGAGCTGATGGTTCTGGACGAGGTGGATTCCACGAATGCCGAAATCGTGCGGCGACGCCGCGAATCCGGGAGTGGCCGGGTTCCTGTCTGTATAGCTGATTGCCAGACCGCTGGCAGAGGCCGGCGTGGCAGGCAGTGGCAAAGCCCCCGGGGCCAGAACCTTTACCTCAGCCTGGGGCTGACCTTTCGGGGCAGCTTTGCCATGCTTGACGGTTTGAGTCTGGTGCTGGGCGTTGCCGTTGCTGAAGCGCTGGAGCAGCAGGGCGTACCGGACGTGGGGCTCAAATGGCCCAATGACATCTTTCTCGCAGGAAGCAAGCTCGCTGGTATTCTCGTGGAGCTCCAGGGAGAGCTTGAGGAAGGGGTTGTGCAGGTGGTGGCCGGTATCGGTATGAATGTCCACATGACGGATGCTGCCGGTGTCGACCAGGCGTGGGCCAGTCTCGCCCGGGCCCTGCCTGGGCGCCGGTGGTGCCGGAACGAGGTGGCAGCATCGGTCATCGAGTCGGTCCTGGGAGCTGTGGATGAGTTTGCCGGGAACGGTTTTGGCGATTTCAGGGAGCGTTGGCAGAACCGTGACATATTTTCCGGAAAGGCGCTGGTGGCAAGTCAGGGTGAACTCGCCGGAACCGGTCATGGTATAGATGATTCCGGCAACTATCTGATTTCCGATGGCGACGAGCTGGTCAAGGTTCGTGCTGGCGAAATAAGCCTGCGTGTACGCTCATGAAGTT
>JAWWAM010000355.1:0-3722 GCA_033721715.1 Marinobacter sp. | reverse complement strand
GCGCGCCTCATACGCCGCAAACCATCAATAACAATACCCAGAATAACCAGGATACCGATGGCAATTAACCATTCCCTAAGAGACATAATGGTGCTGTCCTGTTTGCAGATCAGATATCGTTGCTACTCTAAGAAAAGCCTGTAATGAATACAACGTAAACACAGGCCAGATGGCATTTTTGTCATCTTTGCACGAACATTGAGCGGCGGGGATGATGTCAGGCCTCCGCCAGTGCGGTTGCTTCGTCCACGTCAACCGATACCAGTCGTGAACAACCCTGTTCATGCATGGTAACACCCATTAACTGGTCGGCCATTTCCATGGCGATTTTGTTATGGGTAATGTAGATGAACTGGACCTGTTTCGACATTTCCTTCACCAGGTTGGCATATCGGCCCACGTTGGCATCGTCCAGAGGCGCATCCACTTCATCCAGCATACAGAAAGGGGCCGGATTGAGCTGGAAAATCGAGAACACCAGCGCAATAGCGGTCAGTGCTTTTTCGCCACCTGACAGCAAGTGAATGGTGCTGTTTTTCTTGCCCGGAGGGCGGGCCATGATGGCCACACCCGTTTCCAGAAGATCTTCACCGGTCAACTCCAGGTAAGCATTACCGCCGCCGAATACTTTCGGGAACAATGCCTGCAAGCCACCGTTCACCTGGTCGAAGGTTTCCTTGAAGCGCTGCCGTGTTTCCCGGTCAATCTTGCGGATGGCGGTGTCGAGGGTCTCCAGAGCTTCCATCAGGTCTTCGTGCTGGCTGTCCAGATAGGTTTTGCGCTCACTCTGTACCTGGTATTCCTCGATGGCGGCGAGGTTAATAGCACCCAGGCGCTGAATCCGTGAGCCAAGTTTTTCGAGCTCCTCTGCCCATACCTTTTCGCTGGCATCCTCCGGCAGTGTCGACAGGACTTCCTGCAGACGGACATCCAGCTCCTCCAGTTGTTCAAGATGGTTACCGGCACGGATTTCCAGGGCCTGGGACTCCATCTTCAGCTTTTCCAGGCTGGTCCTGACGTCCTGAATCGTGTGTTCTATACGGCTGCGGCGCTGCTCTTTTTCGCGCACTTCCTGATCGATTTCTTCCAACGCATCACGGGCCGCGCCCAGCTTTTCTTCCTCGGCAAGCCGGCGGTCCAACAAACCTTCAAGCTGCATCTGCAGATCTTCGATGGGTTCCTCCGCGCTTTCGCGACTTTCACGAAGGATATCCAGGCGCTCGTCAATTCGTTCTTTCTGAAGCTGCATGCGGTCGATGGTCTGGCGAAGGCCCTCCCGCTGACTGTTCAAAGATTGCAGCTGGAGCTGGAGCTGGTGGGCGTGGTCACGGTCATGCCGGGCCTCCTGGCGCAGCCGGTCCAGGCTTTCACGCAGCAGATCCCGCCGCTCCAGCAGCCGCTCCTTCTCTTCATCGCTGTCTTCCGTGGAGGCAAGCGCCTGCTGCCATTCTTCCCGGGTTTCCTGCAGCTGCTCCTGCTGCTCTTCGAGATTCATGGCAACATCAGCCTGGTCATCACCGATGCGTTGCAGCCGGGCGTCAATCTGTTCCGCTCGCGCTTTCAGGCCGCTGATCTTTGACGATAGTGTTGCCAGTTCCCGGTCAGCATCCGCCAGCCGCGCCTGGGCTTCATCTCTGGCGGCTTCCGCTCGCTCGGATCGTTCGAGCAGACGATCCAGAGTATCCGTGGCGGTTTCCAGGGCGGCTTCAGCCTGCTCCAGTTCTTGTGCCAGTTTGGTGACCTTTTTCTGGCGCTCGATCACGCCGACCTGGGCAGCATCGGAATCCGGCATCAGTATCCAGTCAGCCGAAAGCCAGGCCCCCTCACGTGTGATAACGCTTTTACCCTGCGCCAGCGTACCCTGGCGGCCCAGGGCTTCTTCCATGGATTCTGCCGTGTCAACGAGCGCAAGCAGGGGCGCCATACCACCGGCACCCGTTACCTTCGCGGCCAGCCCATCGGAATCAACGGCTGCGCCCGGGTCCCTGCTGACCAGTGCCAATCCGCGTGGGGCGGCCGCCATCTCCGATTGCACCGACCCCAGGCCCGGAACACTGAGGCCCTGGGTGAACCGCCCAATTACCTGCTCTACCGCAAATTCCCAGCCATCCTCAATCTGTAACTGCTTTGCCAGGCGCGGGCTGTTGCTCAGGCCGCGGTCATCCAACCACGCCTGCAGCGTATCGTCCTGGCCACCCATCTGTTCATCAAGCAGTCCCTGCTGGGATTCAAGTGAGGCTCTAAGGCTCTGAACCTGCTGGCGGGCATCCGTCGCGGCCTGTTCGGCCTCCCGTTGTTGGTGGCGCGCTTCCTGGAGTTCGTCCTGGACACCGTTGATTCGCTCTGACGCGTCTTCCCTCTGCAGTTCCAGGGCTTCCTGCTGCTCCAGCATGTCGTCCAGTTCTGCGCGGTCAAGTTGGCCATCGAGCAGTTCCTGCTCGTCCTTGAGGCGTTGCTGGCGGGTACGGAGTTGTTCAATGGCGTTCTCAAGGGAACGAATACGTGACTGAGCCAGTTCCGCTTGTCGGCGGGCATCCGCGGAACGGGCGCTGAAATCCTCCCAGGTATGCTGCCACTCGCTCATGGCATCTTCCGCACCCTGAAGTTTTTCGCCCGATTCCTCGGATTTCAGCGCCAGTGCTTCCTGTTCCGGCTCCAACATGTCCAGCTCTTCCTGGATACCGGCCAGCTTGACCTGGTCCTGCTCCAGCTCCCGGGCCAGTTCGCGCTGGTTTGCCATCGCCTGGTCCAGCTCCGCGGCGGTCTGACGACTGCGTTCGCGCTGGTGTTCGAGGCTCTGTTCGATGCGGGCTATATCAGCGCCAGCTTCATAATAACGGGCCTGAGCCCTGTTGAAATGCTCGTTCCGCTCCTGATGGTTTCCCCGCAGGGACTCCAGTGAGGTTTCCAGGCTGACACGCTCGGACAGCTGCTTCTCCAGCTCCAGTTCGGTATCACGGATACGGGAGCGCCAGGTTTGCAGGTCCGTGTCCAGGGTCTGCCAGCGCAGTACCGTCAGTTCGGCTTTTTTCTGCCGTTCTTCCTGCTTGTAAGCCTTGTACTTTTCCGCCGCCTGGGCCTGTCGCTCAAGATGCTGCAACTGACGCCCCAGTTCTTCCCGCAGGTCCGTCAGGCGCTCCAGGTTCTCCTGGGTACGGCGTATGCGGCTTTCAGTTTCCTTGCGCCGTTCCTTGTACTTGGAAATCCCTGCTGCCTCTTCGATGTACACCCGCAGCTCTTCCGGCTTGGCTTCAATAAGCCTGGAAATCATGCCCTGCTCAATAATCGCGTAACTACGAGGGCCCAGGCCGGTCCCCAGAAACAGATCAGTGATGTCGCGGCGCCGGCACTTTGAACCGTTGAGGAAGTATTCCGACTGGCCCTCTCGGGAAACACGGCGGCGGACGGAGATTTCGTTGAAGCGAACGAATTCGCCGGGTGCCGATCCATCGCTGTTGTCGAATACCAGTTCAATGGACGCCTGGCCAACAGGCTTGCGGGCACTGGAGCCGTTGAAAATAACGTCCGACATTGACTCGCCGCGTAGGTACTTGGCAGAGCTTTCTCCCATGACCCAGCGCACGGCATCAATAATGTTGGATTTGCCACAGCCGTTGGGGCCCACAACTGCCGTCATGTTTGACGGAAATGGCACCGTGGTCGGATCGACGAAAGACTTGAAACCGGACAGTTTGATGGATTTCAGGCGCATATCAGGCGCT
>JAWWAM010000354.1:0-3727 GCA_033721715.1 Marinobacter sp. | reverse complement strand
ATACTGCTGATCGCCATCCTGGCCTGGGGCATCGGTATGATCGCGCTGCGTTTCGTGGACGTCCTGCTTCTGAAGGTAAAGCGACATCTGGTGGGAGAAATCGATGACACCAAACACCGGGATGAACGCAAGTTATTGACCTCGCTCTATGCGTTGCGTCGAGGCATCATCCTGATGACGGTTGTCGCGGTCATCGTCTACATACTGTCGCAGATCGCGCTTTTCGAGACGCTGGGCATCACTCTCCTCGCCTCGGCCAGTATCCTGACGGTTCTGCTGGGTATTGCCGGTCAGGCGGTGCTGGGCAACATTCTCTCTTCATTTCAGGTGTCTCTTGCCAAGCCAATACGGATTGGTGACCTGATCGTCTTCGAGGGTCAGTGGTGCTATGTGGAAGGCATCTTTTATACGTTCATTCGTTTGAGAACCTGGGATGAGCGCCGTCTGGTGGTACCGGTCCAGTACTTCACGTCGAAGCCGTTCGAGAATCTGTCGGTCAAGAGTGCCAAAATGTACAGGATGATAGAGCTGGCGCTTCACCTGAATGCCGATATCGAATGCCTGAGAGAGAAATTCAGGGAGTTCGCCGAGGCAGAAGAAAACGTCGTCGAGCATCACAAACTCTCGTGCTTTGTCACTGCGCAGACCGAGACGGTCCAGAAGGTTTCGTTTTACCTCATGACCTCCGAGCCCTTTGCCGGCTGGGAGGCTGAAATGAATGTCCGTGAGAAGTTGCTGGCATTCATCCGCGACAACCACCCCGAATGGTGGCCAAGGGAGGTGGTGGTGCTCAGCCCTCACGACATTGCCCGCGGGGAAAGGCCTCCTGCCTCAGGCTGAGGGCGCTTTCATAGCGACTGCCTTGCCCCGGGCTCTGCTCCTGATCAGGATCTTGTGCAGCTCCTCGACCACGAGAAGGCTCAAGGCGAGCGCGAGCATCTGCAACCATTCCTTCACTGAAATCGGCTGAATCTGCAGGACATCGGAAAGCCCCGGGGTGTACATGGCACCAATGTGAGCCAGTTGTGCGAGGGGAACCGCCAGCATCAGGAACGGGTTGCGAAGCAGGGGGATTCTGAAAAGAGAGCGGAACTCCGAGCGGCTGTTCAGCGCATGGATGTTGCCGAAGAGCACCATCAGCATCAACGTCAGATTACGGGCTTCCTCAATACTCTGGCCCTGGTCGAGTGTCCACTGGAAATTGAGGAAGGCGACAAGACCCATCCATGATCCCACCACCAGCACATGCTGAATGATATGTTTATCGAACACGGGCTCTTGGGGTGAGCGCGGCTTTACGGACAATTCGCCGCCTTCCTTGGGTTCGAAGGCCAGGGCCACATCCTGGAAGCCGTTTGCAACCAGGTTAAGCCAGAGTAACTGTACCGCGATCATGGGCATTGGCAGACCGGCCAGCACACAGAAGAAGAAAAGCAGGATCGCCGAGAAGCCGGTGGCAACCAGCAGCCCGATAACCTTGCGGATATTGTTATAAACCACCCGCCCTTGCTCGATGCCGGCGACAATGGAGGAGAAATTGTCGTCGGTCACGATCAGGTCCGCCGTTTCCTTCGCTACATCGGTGCCTCGCTTGCCCATGGCAATTCCCGCATGGGCCTGGCGCATGGCCGGTGCATCGTTGACGCCATCCCCGGTGACCGCAACAAAGTGCCCGTCCCGCATAAAGCTGTCCACAATCTGCGCTTTCCTGGCAGGTTCTATGCGGGCAAATACCCGGGCCGGCCGAATAAGCTGGTCGGCAGCCATCTGGCCCCTTGCGTTGGCTTCATCAAGCATAGGACCCGTCACTACTGTTGCGTCCGCGTCACACAGGCCCAGCTCCTGGGCAATCGATTTTGCGGTAGCAGGATGGTCGCCCGTCACCATGGCCACCTCAATACCTCCGGTGCGGCACTTTTCAATGGCGTCGAAGGCTTCATGGCGGAGCGGGTCGATCATGGCGACCATGCCGAGAAAGACCATGTCGGCCATCTCCTGGTCGCCCGAGGGGGATGTTTTCTTCGCCAGGGCGATAATCCGATAACCACGGGAAGCGAGCCCGGTGAACTGGCTTTCGAGGGCAGATTTGTCGATTACTGTAGATCCGTCAGCGGTTGCCATCCGGGTGCACATGGCCAGCATCTTTTCAGGGCTGCCTTTGGCATAGATCACAGTCTGATCGCCAATCCGGTTGACTACACCGCTGTAGGCCTTTTCCGACTCATAGGGGATGAGGGCTACCTGCTCCTGCCGGGTTCGCAGGTCAGAGATGGACATGTCCAGCTTCTTGGCCATGACCAGGAAGGCGATGTCTACGATATCGCCCTGGGAAACCCACTCGCCGCCGCTATAGTCCAGATGGCTTTCATTGGCGAGCACGCCCGCGACACAGAGTTCCCTGAGTGTCTCCTGGCCGGGATCCGCCGGGCTGGGGGCTCCGGCATGGCCTGTGATTTCCCCGCCGGGGGCGACTCCCTCACCAGTGACATCGAACTGGCGTCCATCAGGCAGCATCACCTTGCGAATGGTGAGTTCGTTGACGGTCAGGGTACCGGTCTTGTCGGAGCAGATGAGAGTGCAGGACCCCAGCGCTTCCACCGCCACTAGCTTTCGGATGATCACATTGCGCTTTGCCATCCTGGTCATGCCGATAGCGAGGGCAACGGTAAGAGCGGCAGGCAGGCCCTCGGGAATCACCGAAACGGCGAGGCCGATGGTCATGAGAATCATGTCCTCCATTGAGTAACCGCCATCCAGGATCATCAGTCCTGCCAGGGCAGCAATGGCCACCAGAATGCCCAAGGCCACTTGGTAGGTGAACTTGCGGATCCGGATCATCAGAGGCGGTTCGGCAGACGTTTTGCCGGTGACTCCCTGGGCAATCTTGCCAAGCTGGGTATCCGAAGCGGTCGCTATTACCCGACCCCGTCCGCGCCCGTGGGTGATGATGCTAGCCGCAAAGCACTGGTCAACTCGCTCTGTGAGTGGCGTGCTGTCGTCACTTACCGTACCTGCATTCTTGGCGACCGCCAGGGATTCACCCGTCAGCATGGACTCATCCACCGCCAGGCTGCTGGCGCTGAGCAACTGGATATCAGCCGGTACTTTGTCTCCTGAGGAAAGCAGTACAACATCGCCGGGAACGATCTCTTCAACTTCAATGGTTGCAATCTGCCCGTCCCGAAGTACGTGCGCTGTACCTTTCATCATTTGCTTCAATGCGGCAGCCGCCTTCTGGGCCGAAAATTCCTGGACCGTGCCGATAACCGCGTTGATCAGCAGGACGACCAGGATGAAAACCCCGCTGGGGTACTGGCCGAGCGCAAATGAAACCACGGAAGCGATCAGCAGGATGTAAATGAAGGGGCTGAGGAATTGCCTCGCAAAAAGCTCCACCACACCCGGCATGGGAGGGGCGGGCAGCCGGTTGTAACCAAATTGCGCCAGGCGTGCATTGGCTTCCTGGCGGGATAACCCGTTGTCAGCGTTATCCGGCGTAATGGGTGGTTCTGGGGCTGCGCTGTTCATGGTTTCTATCAGGCCAAGGGGGATAGTGAGTGTCGTGCAGTGGGATTATAGGCTTACCGCTGCCATTCGTGTTGGCATGGCCGGCCTTTCGCGGTACCTTTTGACCTCCCGCAATAATGACACCATCTCTCCACCGGGTAATGGGCAGTGATCAAGAAGTTACTGAAAGCCGTAAAGCCAGTCCTTGTGTGTTCGCTCT
>JAWWAM010000353.1:0-3748 GCA_033721715.1 Marinobacter sp. | reverse complement strand
GTGCGGCTGAATCCCGGTTTCATGAAGCGGATGAATGTGGGCCGCCCCTACGTTCGGCTTAAAATGGCGGCCAGTCTGGACGGCAGAACCGCCATGGCCTCAGGCGAAAGCCAGTGGATTACGGGTGAAGCAGCCCGCCGCGACGTGCAGCGGCTGAGGGCTATCAGCGATGCCATCCTGACCGGTGTGGGAACGGTTTTGGCTGACAATCCCTCCCTGACCGTGCGCAGGGGCGAGCTGGGAGACATTGGTGATGCCACCGAACCGTCAAGGCAGCCCCTGCGGGTAATTGCCGACCGGGATGCCCGCACGCCTCCTGACGCTACCATCCTCCAGGGAGGCAATGTTCAGGTTTATTGCGCGTCTCCCACACTGCCAACCGCGCAGGCGCAGGATCTCGCAGCGCTTGGGGTTGGCCTAACAGGCGTTGCCTGGAAAGACAACGGAATCGATGTCCGTGAACTCCTGGATTCGCTGGGTGAGTTGGGCATCAACGAACTACTGGTGGAAGCTGGCCCGACACTGGCCGGAACCTTTATCAATGAGCATCTGGTTGACGAGCTCTGGCTCTATCAGGCACCGGTGTTCCTGGGCAGTACTGGCCGGCCAACGGCCAATCTGCCGCTGGAATCCATGGCGGACAAGGTACAATGGAAAGTGCTGGATCGCCGTCAGCTGGGTGAGGATCAGCGACTGATCCTGGCGCCGGCCTAACGGGTATTAAATTCATGGTGGGCCGCAGCCGGTAGCAGCGCGGTCAGGCCAAAAGGGTGCAAAAAACGGTATGGCACTGAACAGCATAGAAGACATTATCGCAGACATTCGTCAGGGCAAGATGGTCATCCTGATGGATGATGAAGACCGGGAAAACGAAGGCGACCTGGTGATGGCGGCCGAGCACTGCACGCCGGAGGCGATCAATTTCATGGCCCGGTTTGGTCGTGGCCTCATCTGTATGCCTATGACCCGGCAACGGTGCGAGCAACTTGGCCTTCCGTTAATGGTCCAGCAGAATGCTTCCGGCTTTGGCACCAAGTTCACGCTTTCGATTGAGGCAACCGAAGGCGTAACCACTGGCATATCGGCCGCTGATCGTGCCCGCACCGTGCAGGCAGCCGTCGCGCGCAATGCCAAGGCATCCGATCTGGTTCAGCCGGGGCATATTTTCCCGCTGATGTCGGACCCGGGCGGCGTGCTCAGTCGCGCTGGCCATACGGAGGCTTCCTGCGACCTGGCAGCTCTGGCAGGATGCGAACCTGCTGGCGTGATCTGCGAAATCATGAATGACGATGGCTCCATGGCCCGCCGTGAAGATCTCGAGAAGTTTGCCGAGATCCATGGCCTCAAGATTGGCACCATTGCAGACCTGATCCATTATCGCACGTTGAACGAGCGCACCATCGAGTGCGTGGAGCAGTACGATCTGGACACCGAATACGGCGTATTCAACCTTCGCACTTATCGCGACAACATCCAGGGCTCCACTCATCTGGCCATGGTGATGGGCGAGATATCCGCGGATGATCCAGTGCTGGTTCGTGTGCACATCACCGATACCCTGCGAGACCTGCTCGGTGCCCGCCGGGTGGATTCCCGGAGTTGGCCGCTCCACCATGCGCTGGAAAAGGTTGCCGATGAAGGTCGTGGCGTCGTGGTGCTGCTCAACAGCGCGGAAGACAGCTACAATCTTGAAGACCGTATCCACGAATTTTTCGAACAGGACAAGAAGTCTGCGGGCAAGGGCAGTTCTGGTGTCTATTTTACCGTCGGCACCGGTTCACAGATCCTGCGGGACCTCGGCGTTGGCAAAATGCGGCTGCTGAGTCCGCCCATCAAATTTTCTGCGATCTCCGGTTTTGAACTGGAAGTGGTGGAATACGTGCCCTATACCCCTGAATGATGAACCCCGGCAACGCCGCAACGAAAGGGCGGGGTTGCCACTGAAGGAGCCATGCATGGCAGATATCAAAGTAATTGAAGGTGACTTTACCCACTGCAGCGGTAGATACGCGCTGGTCGTTGGCCGTTTTAACGGATTCGTGGTGGAAAGCCTGGTGGAGGGCGCGGTGGATACCTTGCGTCGTCACGGTATTGCTGATGCCGACATCACCATTGTGCGGGTGCCTGGTGCCTATGAAATGCCGCTGGCGGTAAAGCGCGTGGCCGAGACTGGTAATCACGATGCCATCATCGCTCTCGGTGCCGTTATTCGTGGTGGCACTCCCCATTTCGAATACGTGGCCGGCGAAGCGTCCAGCGGCCTGGGCGCGGTAAGTCTGGAAACCGATGTACCGGTGACGTTTGGCGTGCTGACGGTTGATTCCATCGAACAGGCCATTGAGCGTGCGGGCACCAAAGCCGGCAACAAAGGTGCCGAAGCGGCCATTACAGCACTGGAAATGGTCAGTCTTTTCAAGAAGCTGGGTGAATGATGAGCGCACCGGAAGACAGTACCGCGCAACCGGCCCCGGCCGGTCAGCCCAAGGCTGGCGACAGGCGAAGGGCGCGGGCCCTTGCCATGCAAGGGTTGTATCAGCGCCACTTCAGCAAGAGCTCGATTACCGACATCGAGTCCGAGTTTATCGTCGACAATGATATGACGAAGGTTGATACGGCCTATTTCCGTGACCTCCTCAGGGGTGTTCATCGGGAACAGGCCGAGCTGGACCGCCTGCTGGAGCCCTTCCTGGACCGGCCCATCCATGAAGTGGATGCCATTGAGCTGGCCATCGTGCGGCTGGGCACCTACGAGCTGAAATACCGGCTGGATGTTCCCTACAAGGTGGTGATCAACGAAGGGATCGAGATGGCCAAGAAGTTTGGCGGCACCGAAGGCCACAAGTTCGTCAACAGCCTGCTTGATAAGCTTAGCCATCGCCTGCGCCTGGCCGAGACCCGACCGCGCTGAGTGATGGGTGAGTTCGAGCTGATCCGCCGGTATTTTTTTCCTGTCGCAGAGCTAGGAAGCACCTCTGCGGTTCTGCTCGGCCCCGGGGACGACGGCGCCATTCAGCGAGTCGAGCCGGGGAGGGACCTGGTTTTCTCTGTTGACGCGCTGGTTGAAGGGGTTCATTTCCCCCGTCACTACGACCCTGAAAAGCTTGGCTGGCGAAGCCTCGCCGTTGCGGCCAGTGATCTGGCTGCCATGGGGGCGGATCCCGTCTGCTTTACCCTTGCCCTGACACTTCCTGACGCCGATCCGGAATGGTTGCATGCCTACGCCCGTGGACTGGCAAAGGCAGCGAGCTGCTTCGGGCTCTCGCTCGCCGGTGGTGACACCACCCGTGGGCCGCTGACGCTCAGTCTTCAGGTCCATGGGACGGTTCCCCAGGGGCAGGCGATTCTGCGTTCTGGTGCTCGGGTCGGAGACTATGTCTGTGTTTCCGGCACCCTCGGCGAGGCTGGAGCCGCATTGAAATATCTGGAGAGCCACACCCGGCGGGCCGATGAACGGGCGGTCCTGGCCAGATATCATTATCCGGAACCACGACTGAGCCTCGGTGCTGCATTGCGTGGAAGCGCTTCGGCCGCCGTGGATATTTCCGATGGCCTGGTGGCGGATCTGGGGCATATCCTGGAGGCATCCGGGGTCGCTGCGTGCATTGACGTCGCGAAGCTTCCGCTGTCAGCAGCGCTTAAACGTCTTGTTGGTGAAGGCGCGATCAACCTGGCACTGAATGCCGGTGATGATTATGAGTTGTGCATCACCATCAGCCCGAGCGCCTGGGAGACTCTGCCGGAAGACACT
>JAWWAM010000352.1:0-3773 GCA_033721715.1 Marinobacter sp. | reverse complement strand
GACGCTGATGAAGAGCCAGCCGCTGGCCTACAACAAGGACAATCAGGAGGACAAGGAACCCCTGTTCGACACCGTGGATACCGTCAAGGGTTGCCTCAAGGCCTATGCCGATATGATCCCGGCCATCGAAGCGCGGGCCGATAACATGCGGGTGGCGGCCAAGCGGGGCTTTTCGACCGCGACCGATCTGGCGGACTATCTGGTAAAGAAGGGGGTGGCCTTCCGCGATGCCCACGAGATTGTGGGCAAGGCCGTCGGCTTTGGCGTGGCCGAGGGCCGCGACCTGTCTGAGATGACCACCGACGAGCTGAAGCGTTTTTCCGATGTGATCGGCGAGGACGTGTTTGATGTGCTGACACTGGAAGGTTCCGTGCAGGCCCGGGACCACCTGGGTGGCACTGCGCCGAACCAGGTCCGTGCCGCTGTCGCGCGGGCACGCAAGGGGCTCTGACCGGCGGGTCAGCCGCCGATCTTTCCTGTAGTCAGGGTGACTTCTGCCGGTGTCAGTTCCTCCAGAGGACGGGGCCGGTAGAGGCGGAAGCCCTGGCCATAATGGATTCCCAGGGTACGAACCTTGCGCAAGGTGTCGTCGTTCTCGATGAAAGTGGCCACGGTCATTTTACCCGACGCTGCCGCGATCTTGTGCAGGGCTTCCACCATCACCTGTTGTACCGGGTCATCGTGCAGGTGCTGCATGATCTTGTGGTCAAGCTTGATGATGTCCACCGGCAGCTTCGCCGCCAGACTGTAACTTTCTACCGAGGCCCCCGCGCCATCCAGTGCCACCCGGCAACCTATGCGGTGTAACGTATCGCACAGCACAGCCACATCATCCGGATACTGGGTGGCATGGGCTTCGCGGATTTCCAGGCAGAAACATTCCGGCGCATAGGGTGAGTCCTTGAGCGCCGCTTCCATGAAGTCAGCAAAGGTGTCATCGAGCACGCTGGCGAGGGAAAGGTTGAAGCCGCAGTACTTCAGGCGTGGTTCCAGCAGGCGATGTTGTTCCAGCCAGGCCAGGGTCTGACGGATAACCTGGCGGTCGAGGCGTTTGGCAAGGTCGAACCGCTCGGCGACCGGCAGAAAGGCATCCGGTGTCAGCGGTGGGCTGTCGGGAGTCTCTCCGGGAATCCGGGTAAGGATCTCGATGTGGTCCCCCCAGGTGACACTGGCCACGGGACGCAGTGACTGGAACTCAAGCCGGACCTGCTCGTTATCGAGGGCCTGTCGGAGCTGCTCCAACACTACACTGGTGGTGCCTTCATCCATCGCCTGTGCCATCGCCTGGGAGGCGTGGATACGGTTGCGGCCGGAGGTTTTTGCGGTATGACACAGGTCAGCGGCCTGGGTCAGCAGTTGTTCGGGGTTGGTGGGAGAATCGTCATCAAGGAACAGCAGGCCACCACTGGCTGTGGTTTGCAGCTGCTTGCCCTGCCAGTCGAAGACAAAGCCGCCAATCAGCTCAAGGATACTGTCGGCAATCTTGCGGGCGCGGGCCTCAGGGCAGTTCTCTATCAGCAGTGCGAAGGTGTCGCCTGCCAGTCTTGCCAGTGCATCCCGTTGCCTGACCTTAACGCCGAGGTTGCCGGCCAGCTCACGCAGATAGCGGTCGCAGGTGCCGCTGCCGGCAATTTCGTTGAAATGATCAAAGCCGTCCAGGTCCAGATACAGCAGGCTGTTGCCGCCATCGCGCCGGGTTTTCTGTTCCAGGGTGCGTTGCAGGCGGGCGAGAAACGCCTTGCGGTTCATCAGGCCCGTTACCGGGTCATGCTGGAACCGGTATTCGCTGCTGGAAGAATTCTGCAACCGGTCACTGATATCGCGGGCAACGTGCACGGCACCCAATACGTCGCCCAGGTCGTTGGTCAGCCGCTGATAATGGATCTCATAGAGTGGCAGCTCCCGATGTTGCTGGGCCATGGGCATTTCAACGACAAAGCTGTCGCGCTCGAAAGCCCGGGTCCATAGCCGTTCTATCAGTCGCCGTTCATTGGGATAGTCCTGCAACAGGGTGTTGATGTTATCGCCCTGTTTTGGGGTCTGGCCAAATGTCAGTTCGAACTGGCGGCTGAAAGCCTGATTGAAGTGCAACAGGTTCAGTGCCCGGTCCACGGCCACTATAAGGTCGCTGGTGGCATTGGTGGTGGCGCCGAGCAGGTGCTCCGCGTGCCTGCGGGCCAGATTCTGGTTCTGTTCCCGGGTCTGGTCAACGAGGGTTCCGCCCAGGCGGTGAACCCGTTCGCCGGTTTTCAGTGCGCGACCGGTCAACTTTACCTGGCGGGTATTCTGCCTGGCAGTCAGCAGGTCGAGGGTGAGGGAAAAGGGCTGGCCACTGCGGATGCATCTGCGGATGCGGGCGCGAATCCGGCCCTGGCTGGACTGGCAATAGAACAGGGCCTGCTCAGGCGTAATCTCGCTGCCGGGCCGCAGTTCCAGCAGCTGGTACATGCCGTCGGTCCAGGTCATTTCATTGCTGTTGATGTCCAGTTCCCACAGGCCAAGGTGGGCCGAGGTTTCCATCAGCCGTATCAGGCGGTGGTCCACCGGTGAGTGATCGCGCTGGCTGATGCAGGCGCTGGCGGCCTGATCCGAATCACGGATATCCATGCGCAGGCTGAGGCCGGCGGTGAAGAAAAAACCCTCCTTGTGGCGGAAGGTGATCAGTATCGATTCGCCGTTCTCAATGCGGTGGCGGTGGGCCGGGGCGAACGGATCGTCCTGGCGGGCAGCGAGTATGCACTGTACCTTGCGCCCTTCCAGCTCGCTGGCGTCGTAGCCCAGAACTGACTCGGCGTGGTGATCGGCAAAGACGATGACGCCTTCGTCGTCAATGCGGATAAGGGTCCGGCGCTCGATGCCAGGGGGCGCGTCTGAGCGATCCCGGCGAATAAAGAATTCTTTCACGACACAATAACCTCAGCCAGTTTTGCCGCGGGGTGGTATAAGAAGTGTTATAAAAAGTAGTCCCGCTTTTATTTTTTTACCGGTTTTGCCACGATGCGTTCATCATACTGATAATGATATCGGAAAGAACCTCTCCCGCGGAGTCACCTTGAGCATTCACGCCGCTCCCATTGCCCTGGATTTTGACGAGGGTATCGACAGAAAAACGCTGCGCCGGTTGCGGGACCGGTTCATGGCTGTCAATCAGCACCGCTGGGAGCGCGCCCGTTCAGCTCTGACCTATCGCCAGCAAGTAGCTCTGGAAGTACTGCCGCTGGTGTTTCACCTCAACCACCCTGCGCTTCCAGGCTACCTCGACAGCGACTGCCCCTATGGGTTGAGCCATTACCAGCCCACGGAGCCCACGTTGAATGCCGCCAGGCGGCTTGCGCGGACTTTCTCGCTCAAGGACGAAGGGCGACGGAAGCCGGACCTGGAGGCCCTGTTCCTGATGGGCAGCCCCGGTACACTTGGCCATTCGGTGGCAAGTGACCTGGATATCTGGTTGTGTCATCGCCCGGACCTGCCCGAGCGCGGGGTGCGTTGTCTTGAGCGTAAGGCAGAGAGCCTTGCGGCCTGGGCGTCAACGCTGGGTGTGGAACTGCATGTGTTTGTTTTCTCTGCCGCAGACTGGCGGGCCGGGCGCCAGCGCGCCGAGGTTACTGGCGAAAACTGCGGCAGCGCACAGCATTTTCTTCTTCTTGATGAGTTTTACCGCACCAGCATCCACCTGGGTGGCTGCTACCCGTTGTGGTGGCTGGTGCCGGTGGATGATGAAAGCCGTTATGACGAATGTGCCCGGCAACTGATTGACTGCCGTTTTATTCGTG
>JAWWAM010000351.1:0-3781 GCA_033721715.1 Marinobacter sp. | reverse complement strand
TGGTAGTAACCACGCAGATTTCAGGGTTTTTCTCCCACACAATGGTCTCAAATCGGAGCTGCATCAGAACAGCGATCCGGCAGACGGGCAGATGGAGAGAGAGACCATGAGTCATTTGATCGACAAACTGAACTACTTCAGAAAGAAGCGCGAGCCGTTCGCCAACGGCCACGGCGAATCCCACGACGTCAGTCGAGACTGGGAAGACAGCTACCGTCAGCGCTGGCAGCACGACAAGGTTGTGCGTTCCACCCACGGCGTGAACTGCACTGGCTCCTGTAGCTGGAAGATCTACGTCAAGAACGGTCTGGTTACCTGGGAAACCCAGCAGACCGACTACCCCCGCACCCGTCCGGATCTGCCCAACCACGAGCCCCGCGGCTGCCCCCGCGGCGCCAGTTACTCCTGGTATATGTACAGTGCCAACCGCCTGAAATACCCGCTGATGCGCAAACACCTGATGAAGCTCTGGCGCGCAGCGAAAACCCAACACAATGATCCTGTGGATGCCTGGGCCTCCATCGTTGAAGACCCGAAGAAAACCGCCGAGTACAAGCCCCGCCGTGGCATGGGTGGTTTCGTTCGCTCCGACTGGGAGGAAGTCAACGAGCTGATTGCCGCCTCCAACGTTTACACCGCCAAGAAATACGGGCCGGACCGTATCATCGGCTTCTCGCCGATCCCGGCCATGTCGATGGTGTCCTACGCTGCCGGCAGCCGCTACCTGTCCATGATCGGCGGCGTGTGCATGAGCTTCTATGACTGGTACTGCGACCTGCCGCCCGCCTCTCCCCAGACCTGGGGTGAGCAGACTGACGTGCCCGAATCCGCAGACTGGTACAACTCCGGCTACATCATTGCCTGGGGCTCCAACGTGCCGCAGACCCGTACCCCGGACGCCCACTTCTTTACCGAGGTGCGTTACAAGGGCACCAAGACGGTCGCCATTACTCCGGACTACGCCGAAGTCTCCAAGTTGTCTGACGAGTGGCTGAACCCGAAGCAGGGCACCGATGCTGCTCTGGGCATGGCCATGGGCCACGTGATCCTGAAAGAATTCCACGTCGACAAGCCCAGCGAGTATTTCACCGACTACGTACGCCGCTACACCGATATGCCGTACCTGGTCATGCTGGAGCAGCGTGAGGATGGCCGCTACGTGCCGGGACGTTTCCTGCGCGCCAGCGATCTGGTGGATGGCCTTGGGGAAGAGAACAACCCCGAGTGGAAAACCATTGCCATCGACGAGAAAACCAATCAGCTGACAGCGCCGAATGGATCTATCGGTTACCGCTGGGGCGAGAAGGGCAAATGGAACCTGAAGCAGACTGCCGACAGCACCGATGTAGAGCTGCAGCTGTCCATGGTGGAAAAGCACGATGACGTGGTGGATGTCGCCTTCCCGTATTTTGGCGGTATCGAGCATGATCACTTCAAGAGCGTAGAGATCTCCGACACCCTGACCCACAAGCTCGGCAGCCGCAAGGTTCAGTTGGCCGACGGCACCGAAGGCCGTGTGGTTACTGTGTTCGACCTGATGGTGGCCAACTATGGCATCAGCCGTGGCCTGGGCGACGATGATGGTGCTACCTCTTACGATGAAGTGAAGCCGTACACTCCGGCCTGGCAGGAAAAGATTACCGGCGTTCCCGCTGACAAAGTGATCCGTATTGCCCGTGAATTCGCGGATAACGCGGACAAGACCAAGGGCCGTTCCATGGTCATCGTGGGTGCCGGTATGAACCACTGGTACCACATGGATATGAACTACCGTGGCCTGATCAACATGCTGATCATGTGTGGCTGTATCGGCCAGAGCGGTGGCGGCTGGGCCCACTATGTCGGCCAGGAAAAACTGCGCCCGCAGACTGGCTGGCAGCCGCTGGCATTCGGCCTGGACTGGCAGCGTCCGCCACGGCACATGAATTCCACCTCCTTCTTCTACGCACACTCCGGCCAGTGGCGCTACGAGAAACTGGGTGTGGACGAAATCCTGTCGCCGCTGGCGGACAAATCCAAGTTCAGTGGCAGCCTGATCGACTACAACGTCCGCGCCGAGCGCATGGGCTGGTTGCCTTCCGCGCCACAGCTGAACCGCAACCCGCTGGGTATCGCAGCCGAAGCCGAGAAAGCCGGTATGGAAGTGGCCGATTATGTGGCCCAGTCCATGAAGGACGGCTCCCTGGCTTTCGCCAGTGAAGATCCGGAAGCGCCGCAGAACTGCCCGCGCAACCTGTTTGTGTGGCGTTCAAACCTGCTGGGTTCCTCCGGCAAGGGCCACGAGTACATGCTCAAGTACCTGCTGGGCACCAAGAACGGCCTGCAGGGCAAGGATCTTGGCCACGAAGGCGGCGCCAAGCCTACGGAAGTGAAATGGCATGACGAAGCGCCGGAAGGCAAGCTTGACCTGCTGGTGACCCTGGACTTCCGCATGTCCACTACCTGTCTGTATTCCGACGTCGTCCTGCCGACTGCCACCTGGTACGAGAAGAACGACCTGAATACCTCGGACATGCATCCGTTCATTCACCCGCTGACGGCCGCCACTGATCCGGCCTGGGAAGCCCGCAGTGACTGGGAAATCTACAAGGGCATTGCCAAGGCGTTCTCTAAAGCCACCGAAGGCCACCTGGGTGTCGAGAAAGACGTGGTCACCCTGCCGCTGCTGCACGATGCACCCGCCGAGCTGGGCCAGCCGTTCGACGTCAAGGACTGGAAGCGCGGTGAGTGCGAGCTGATCCCGGGCAAGACCGCGCCCAACTTCATCACCGTTGAGCGGGACTATCCGAACACCTACGCACGCTTTACCTCGCTTGGGCCTCTGCTGGACAAGCTGGGCAACGGTGGCAAGGGCATCAACTGGAACACCGAGAAGGAAGTGAAGTTCCTCGGCGACCTGAACTACAAGCATATCGACGGTGCCAACGCCGGCCGCCCGAAGATTGAAAGCGCCATTGATGCAGCGGAAGTCATCCTGACCCTGGCGCCGGAAACCAACGGCCAGGTAGCGGTGAAGGCCTGGGCAGCGCTGTCCGAGTTCACCGGCCTGGATCACAGCCACCTGGCGAAAAACAAGGAAGAGGAAAAAATCCGCTTCCGGGATATCGTGGCGCAGCCGCGCAAGATCATCTCCAGCCCGACCTGGTCTGGCCTGGAAGATGAGCACGTGTCCTACAACGCTGGCTACACCAACGTTCACGAGCTGATTCCCTGGCGCACCCTCACCGGTCGTCAGCAGTTCTACCAGGACCATGAGTGGATGCGCGCCTTTGGCGAGAGCCTGCTGGTGTACCGTCCGCCCATCAATACCAAGACGGTCAGCAGCATGCTGAACCAGCGCAGCAACGGTAACCCCGAGAAGGCGTTGAACTGGATCACGCCGCACCAGAAGTGGGGCATCCACAGCACCTACAGCGACAACCTGCTGATGCTGACCCTGTCCCGCGGCGGCCCCATTGTCTGGCTGAGTGAAGACGACGCTAAAGAAATGCAGATCGAGGACAACGACTGGATCGAGCTGTTCAACGCCAACGGCGCCATCGCGGCCAGGGCGGTGGTCAGCCAGCGGGTCATGCCGGGCATGGTGATGATGTATCACGCCCAGGAGCGGATTGTGAATATTCCAGGGTCCGAGATCACCGGCACCCGTGGTGGTATTCATAACTCGGTCACCCGGGTATGCCCGAAGCCGACCCATATGATTGGCGGTTACGCCCAGTATTCCTACGGGTTCAACTACTACGGCACCGTCGGCTCCAACCGGGATGAGTTCGTGGTAGTG
>JAWWAM010000350.1:0-3796 GCA_033721715.1 Marinobacter sp. | reverse complement strand
TCAATGTAGGCTTCCTGGAGCATGCCGTTCTCCACGAGAGCCACCCGGGTTTCCACCGGGGTAACATTGATCAGTATTTCTTCACTCATTGCGGCTCTCCTGCCTGCTGTTCCAGGTTTCCCAGACCGGGCATCCGGCGCCGGCAAGTAATTCAGCGGTTTCCTGCAGGGGCAGACCGACCACAGCACTGTAGCTGCCCCGTAGTTCTTCTACAAAAATACCACCCCGCCCCTGAATACCATAGCCGCCCGCCTTGTCCATCGGCTCCTCGCTTGCCACGTAGGCGCCTATCTCCTCCTCCGATAGCCGGCGAAAACGCACATCGGTAACCGCAACCAGAGACTCACAGGCGCCCCTGCTGGCGATGGCAACGGCGGTCATTACCTGGTGGGTGGTGCCGGACAGCTGCCTGAGCATGTTCGCAGCATCCTGGCCGTCCTGTGGCTTGCCGAGAATCTTGCCAGCAAGAACGACAGACGTGTCCGAGCCAATCACAATACTGTTCGGCTCATTCGCCTGAACTGCCAGCGCTTTCTCCCGGGCTAGCCGGTCCACATAATGTACGGCCGATTCCCCGGCGCCCGGGGTTTCATCAATATCGGCCGGTCGAACGTCGAACGAGAGCCCGATCTGCCTCAGCAGTTCGGCTCGTCGCGGTGAGGCCGAGGCCAGAACAATAGCTGCCATGAAGCGCCGAAGCCCCCTCTATCCCAGTTTCCGGTTGAGATTGTCCAGCAGAACGCATACAAACGGCCAGACTATGGCACTGGTCAGCGCCGGCCAGAGATAGCTGAACCCGGAGTCGTCTGCGCCCAGGGTCTGCTTGATAAAGTGCACCAGCATCTGGTTGATACCCAGCAGCAGGAACACCATCAGGCACTGCTGGGGCATGGGATACATACGCAGGCGCTGATGAATGGTCAGCACCAGAAACGCGATCACCCCCATCGCCAGGGCATTGACGCCCAGCGGCGTGGCCTCCAGAACATCCAGCAACAGCCCCAGACACCAGGCCAGCAGAATGCCGAACTGGGCAGGCGCCCGGAAGGTCCAGTAAAACACCATCAATCCCAGCCATTCCGGCCGGAACTCGAACCAGCCCACCGGGAACAGAGAGCTGCTGAGCACCAGTGACAGCACCACGCTGAATGCGAAAACGGGATAACTGATTACCGACAGCATCAGCGCACCTCGCCCTGGTCTGCGGGGGCCGCTTCAGTCGCGCGCGCGGTCTCCCCGGCTTCGTCAGTGGCCTCCTGTTCCGGAGAGAACACGACCAGCAACAACCGGCTCTTGTTCAGTTCTGCCAGTGGCGTGGCTTCGATCTCCACAAAAGGTTCGCCCTGCTCTTTGGTAATGCTGCTCACTTCTGCAACCGGGTATCCCTTGGGAAAACGCCCTCCGAGGCCAGAGCTGACCAGCAGGTCACCTTCCCGGATGTCCGCGGTGTCAGGGACATGCACCAATTCCAGGGCGCTGGTATCGCCGTTACCCAGAAGTATCGCCCGCAGGCCGTTGCGAACCACCTCCACCGGCACAGCATGGCTGCTGTCCGACACCAGCAACACCCTTGAGGTAAAACTGCTGGTTTGCTGAACCTGCCCCATCAGGCCATTGGCATCCAGAATCGCCTGGCCCACCTCGACGCCGTCGCGGCTGCCTTTATTGATCACAACCTCATGGGAAAACGGGTCGGGAGAAACCGCCACCACTTCGCCAACAATAACGCGGTCGTCCAGTACTTCAGACGAATTCATCAACTGACGCAGTTCATTGTTCTCGGAGGCCAGGGCTGCGTATTTTAGGGCGCGGCGTTCCAGAATCAGCAGGCGGGCACGAAGTTCCTCGTTCTCTGCCTGAAGATCTTCCTTGGAAGTGAACAGGCTGGCTACCCAGCCACTCAGTTCAGAGGGTGCGTTGCCCAGCCAGTGGATCGGCGCGAGGCCCGTGCCGATTGCGCTGCGAACCGGTGTGAGCTGGTCAAAGCGGGCGTCAGCCACGATGAGCACCGCCGACAGCACGATAACCAGTACCAGTCTGAAACCGGGAACAGGGCCCTGGACGAAGATGGTTTTAATGGCTCGCCCTCCCGCAATCCCTGCAGGTGTCCATACGACAACCGCCGCCGTGAGGTTTCACGAGCGGCGGCCGGGTTGAGGCAATGTCGGGGCGTAAAGCCGGGGTCAAGGTCAGCCCTCCTGGGAGAACATTCCGATTCCACCACGGTCAATCACTTCCAGCGCCTTGCCGCCGCCACGGGCGACACAGGTGAGCGGGTCTTCGGCAATAATCACCGGCAGGCCGGTCTCCTCGCTGATCAGCTTGTCGAGGCCCCGCAGCAACGCACCACCGCCGGTCAGCACTATGCCCCGCTCGGCGATATCAGAGGCCAGTTCCGGTGGGGACTGTTCCAGAGCGCTCTTCACGGTCTGGACAATCTGCGCCAGGGATTCCTGGAGGGCGTCGAGGATTTCCTCACTGTTCAGGGTAAAGGCCCGGGGCACGCCCTCGGCCAGGTTGCGGCCACGAACGTCGATCTCGCGGATATCCAGGCCTTCGTAGGCGCAGCCAATTTCGTGCTTGATGCGCTCGGCGGTGGAATCACCGATCAGGCTGCCGTAGTTGCGACGTACATAGGTAACAATGGCTTCGTCGAACTTGTCCCCGCCAGTACGAACGGACTCGGCGTAGACGATACCGTTCAGGGAAATTATGGCGATTTCCGTCGTACCGCCGCCAATGTCCACGATCATGGAACCGCTGGCTTCTTCGACCGGCAGGCCGGCACCGATGGCTGCAGCCATGGGTTCTTCAATCAGGAACACTTCCCGCGCACCAGCGCCCAGGGCAGACTCACGGATGGCCTTGCGTTCAACCTGGGTCGATTTGCTGGGCACACAGACCAGTACCCGGGGGCTGGGCGTGATAAAGCTGTTCTCGTGCACTTTATGGATGAAGTGCTGGAGCATTTTTTCGGTAACGACGAAATCCGCAATTACGCCGTCTTTCATGGGGCGGATGGCAGTAATGTTGCCTGGTGTGCGGCCCAGCATGCGCTTGGCTTCGGCGCCGACGGCTGCAACCATTTTCTGGGACCCATGGGTACGGATGGCCACAACGGAGGGCTCGTTCAGTACGATGCCGCGTTCGCGCACGTAAATAAGGGTGTTGGCGGTGCCCAGGTCGATGGACAGGTCGCTGGAAAATAAACCTCGGAGTCTTTTGATCAACATTCGTGTAGTTTCAACCTGAGAGTTGCAGTCGCAAAAAATGATGCGGCAACTTTAGCAGTGAGCACCCCTGCAGGCAAGGCACCATCGGGGCTCCCGCGGGGTCTTTCACGCTTTCGCCCTTTGTTTTGGCCCCTCCCGCGATTGTTCGAATCTGTTACTATAGCGCTTTTATTTGTTTGGCTCTGGTGGAGGGCCGTTCGGGGGGAGCTTTCCAAAACACGCTCGAGCACGTCCGTGTGGCGCTTGAGCTACGCCATCCCTGGCTCCGCACAGTTTTGGAAAGCTCCCCCCGAACGCCCCGGAAACCCGGGCGGCCTTCATTGAATAAACCGTATTATTAAAGACATTTCACATAGTTAAACCTGGGAGGCAATGTGACCATTTCCCGTAAAGACATTGAAAAAGTCGCTGTGCTCGCCCGTATTCGGGTGGATGACGAGCAGGTTTCGGCGCTGGAGAAGGATCTGGGCAATATCCTGGACCTGGTGGATCAGTTGAGTGCAGCCGATACGGATTCGGTGGAGCCCATGGCCCATCCGCTGAATGCAGTGCAGCGCCTGCGC
>JAWWAM010000349.1:0-3811 GCA_033721715.1 Marinobacter sp. | reverse complement strand
GGAACGTGATCAACATTCCTGCCCCGAATCATGGGGTACGCGGCAAAAGCCAGGAAGGTGGCAAATGCAAGGTGGATAGATCTTGATTCCGTCGAGTTGAATATACCGAACTCGACAATATAAGGCAGCGGCGACGCTATCCATAGCTGAAAAAGTGACCAGAACAGGGGGACAACAAAGAGTATCCTGGCAGCCATACCAGTTGCAGCTCTTCCACCGGTTTCGGTCTGAAGAACTTCTGCAACCTTCTTGCTATCCATCGTATCCCCGGCTCTCGGTTCGCTATTGGCCATAGCTGGGTCCTGTAGAATATAGCGGGTCGGAGATCAAAACACCGCAGGCTGGAATGCCTGCGGTGCTGTTTTACCGGTTACAGGATCAGTCGATCAGGCCGGCTTCTTTGTAGTACTTCTCGGCGCCAGGGTGCAGAGGTGCACTCAGGGCGTCGGATGCCATTTCTTCCTTACTCAGGACACCGAATGCCGGATGCAAACGTTTGAAGCTGTCGAAGTTTTCGAAGACTGCCTTGACCACTTCATATACCACGTCCTCTGAAACATCCGTTGAGGACACAAAGGTTGCTGCAACACCGAAGGTAGTGGTGTCTTCATCGCTTCCCCGATACATTCCACCAGGAATAGTAGCTTCCCGATAATACGGGTTCTCGTCGATAAGCGCTTTGGTCGCTTTATTGTCGACACTGACGATCACGCTGTCGCAGGAGGTGGTTGCTTCCTTGATGGCACCTGAAGGGTGGCCAACCGTATAGAAGAAGGCGTCGATGTTGCCATCACACAGCGCCTGGGATTGCTCAGCTGCCTTCAATTCCGCGGCCAGGGAGAACTTGTCCATAGTCCACCCCATCTCATCCATCAGAACCTCTGCCGTGGCCCGTTGGCCAGAGCCCGGATTGCCGACGGAAACCCGCTTGCCTTCGAGGTCTTCGAAGGTTTTGATGCCGGAGCCCTTGCTGGCTACCACCGTGAACGGTTCAGGGTGAAGCGAAAATACGGCACGGAGCTTTTCGTTCTTGCCGTCCTTTTCAAACTCACTGGTGCCGTTGTAGGCATGGTATTGCCAGTCAGACTGGGCAACAGCCAGATCCAGCTCACCCTGGCGAATCGCATTCAGGTTATAGACTGACCCACCTGTGCTCTCAACAGAGCAACGGATACCGTGTTCTTTTCGGTCCATATTGACCAGCCGGCAAATAGCACCGCCGGCCGGGTAGTAAACCCCGGTTACACCACCGGTGCCGATGGTGACAAACTGCTGTTCCTGGGCACTCACAGCAGTAGAGGTCGCTCCGAAGCTGACTGCGGCCGCAACCGCAAGTGCGGAAAATTTCTGTTTCAGTGGCATGACTTTTCCCTTTTGTGTTCGTTATTGCTTTTTTTTGGCCCGTGAATTCACACAGACACTCTCCACTTTCGCCCTAAAACATAGACCAATTCTGACCATAAATAAAGCGAGGATTAGCACGCTAACCACTTGAGCAAGAAACAAAAAAGCCCGCAACGCGGGCTTTTTTGATCAAACGCAAAGCTTATTTGCTTGCGCGGGCCTTGGCAACCATGCGGTCCGGGCGCAGCAGGAAGCGCGCCAGAGCCGGAAGTAGCCAGATGGAACCGACCATATTCCAGATGAACATGAAGAACAACAACAGCCCCATATCCGCCTGGAACTTGATGGGAGAGAATATCCAGGTCACCACACCAATACCGAGTGTAACGCCGGTAAAGATAACAGCCTTACCCGTAGACCTGAGAGTCTCGAAATAGGCCTCCTGGAGCGTCTTGCCCTCAAGCAGGAACTTCTCAAGCTTGCTGTAAATATAGATGCCGTAGTCGACACCGATACCCACGCCCAGTGCGATAACCGGCAATGTCGCGACCTTGATGCCGATACCGGACACCGCCATGATGGCTTCAGCCAGAATGGATGTCAGACCCAGCGGAATCAGGATACACAACACCGCCCGAATGGAACGGAACGTCAGCAGGCAAAGAGAAGCCACCACACCATAGACGAAGATCAGCATCATGTTCTTGGCACTGGAAATAACATCGTTGGTAGCAGCTTCCACCCCTGCGTTACCGGCACCCAGCAGGAACGTGTGCTCATCGCTGTTATTGTTGCTGGCAAACTCCTCGACGCGCTCCGTCACCGTCTTCAATGTTTCGGCTTTGTGGTCCTCAAGGAAAACAAGTACTGGCGTCAGGTCACAGTTGGTGTTGATCAGCCCTGCCGGGGCCTCACGAATGGAGGCATTGATGATGGTCTGGTTGCGGGAAATTTCATACCACTTCCAGTTGCCCTCGTTCAGCGCCTTCGTGACCAACTTGGACACGTTCGCCAGCGAGGCGGAGGACTGCACACCCGGGGTGTTCTGCAGCTCCCACTGCAGCGTATCCATGGCCCGGAGAGTGTTGTACTGGGTACACTGCTCTTCCTCGGTCTTGACCATGACTACCAGGACATCGGCACTCGTCGAGTAGTTATCGATGATGAAGGCATTGTCCTTGTTGTAGCGCGAGTCTGCTCGCAACTCCGGCGCGCCCTGGTCAAGGTCGCCAACCTTCAGATCCTGCTTATAGTAAAGGCCAAGCCCAAGGCCGATCACTGCAATCAACAGCGAAATCGGAGCCACGCCCGGATGCGCAAAGTAAGACATGATGCGCCACTTCCGGTCCTGCTTTTCACCGTGGTTCTGCACATGGCGAACACCACCCTTGGAAATGCCAAGGTAAGACATGATCAGTACGTGCAATACCAGATTGGTCAGGATAACGAACGCCACACCGATACCAGCGGCAACCGCCAGATCACGGATAACATCGATCTCGATAAAGAACAGCGTGAGGAAACCGAAAGCATCGGAAATCAACGCCAGCATCCCCGGAATATACAGTGCCCGGAACGCCAGCCGGGCAGCGGTGACGGAGTCAAATCCTTTCGCCGCTTCCACGGCCATGGCGTTGACGATCTGAACGCCGTGGCTGATACCTATGGCGAACACCAGGAACGGAACCAGTACGGAGTACGGATCCAGGCCATACCCCAGCAGACGCAAGGTACCCAACTGCAGGAACACAGCAACAATGGAAGTAAACACCGGCACCAGGGTGCCGGTAATGCACCGGGAATAACCGAACAACAGCAGCGTGGTCAGAATGATGGTAATGCCGGCAAACCAGGCAATCGAGCCGATGCCTTCAATCAGGTCACCCACTTTTTTCGCAAAGCCGACAATATGAATATCAATGTTGGGGTTCTGCGCTTCGTATTTGTCCCGGATCTTTTCTTCCAGTTGACGGGAAAACTCGCCGTAGTCCAGCGGCTCGCCGGTTTCCGGGTTGTTCTCGTACAAAGGCGCATACACGATGGTGGAACGGAAGTTGTCTGAAATCAGGCGTCCCACTTCGTTTGACCTGAGCACATTCTGGCGCAGTTGCTCCAGACTGTCCCTGGAAGAACCGTCGTAGTTATCCGGAATCACCGTACCACCCTGGAACCCCTGCTCGGTCACCTCCACCCAGCGAACGTTCGAAGTCCACAGAGACTTCAGCCCGGAACGATCCACCCCATTGAGATAGAACACCTCGTCGGTGATCTGTTTCAGGGTTTCCATGTACTCTTGCGTGAAGATATCGCCCTCTTCCACTTCTATGGCGATACGCACGAAGTTACCCAGGTTTTCCAGGTCGTCCCGGTGTTCCAGCATGTTAACGATGTACGGATGCTCAAGCGGAATCATCCGCTCAAAACTGGCGTCCGGCTGGATTTTGACGGCGTTGTAGCCGAGAAACAG
>JAWWAM010000348.1:0-3819 GCA_033721715.1 Marinobacter sp. | reverse complement strand
GGTTTCTGGCATGGGAACGACGGATTTGCGCTGGTAGTTGAAGAACACGAATCCGTATTTCGCCAGCGCCACGGGTTGGCCGCTTTCGGCCTTGGTGACGCGGAACACGAAATCGCCCCCGTATTTGTTGAAGTCCATCAGGCCCACTTCAAACCTGAGCATTTCCGGAAAGAAGGATTCAGACTGGTACATGGTTGCCAGGTCGGTAACGATGATGCCCATGCCATCCTTGTCGGCCTCCTGGACGCCGTAGTTCACCAGAAACTGGGCCCTGGCTTCGGACAACATGGAGATGAGCGCGTCGTTGCCGAGGTGGTTGGCACCGTTGATATCGGTGATGCGAACCGGCATCTTGGTTTCAAAATAAAAGGCATCATCCGGAAAAAAAAGTTTGATACGGGCCAAGGTTGAGTTCCTGTAGGGGAGGATTTTCGGAGACGGCCAATGATACTTGGTTGTCGACCTGCCTTCATCCCGGGACATCAAGTTCAATATTCGTTATCTTGGATTTGTCTCTGGCGTATTCAGCTTGGGAGCATCGGGGATTGGGAGTGCTCTTTCAAAACACGCTCCTTCGGCACATCCATGTGACGCTTGGGCTCCGCCATCCATGGCTCCGCACAGTTTTGAAAGAGCACTCCCAATCCCCACCTCAAACTTAGACGCGCCCCTACACCAATAAGACAACGGACATTCTATGAATATTCGCCCTGCTGCGACTCTGGTTCTGACGAAAGACACCCCCGAAGGTGTGCAAGTACTTCTGCTACAACGGACCTGGGAAGCGGTGTTTATGCCCGGGTTCTTTGTATTCCCCGGTGGGTCTGTAGACGACCAGGATATAGGGGGGCGCCAGCATACCGTGGGGCGAGGTGATAGCGAAATCAGTCAGACCATGAGCCTGGATGAAGGTGGGGGTGACTATATGCTCGCGGCGGTCAGGGAATGTTTTGAGGAAGCTGGCATTCTGGTCGCCCTGGACCAGAATGATAGGGAACTCGCTACCGAACACCCTGTTCACAGCGACCGCATGGCGCTATTCAAGGGTGAAATGACGCTGTCAGAGGTGTGCCAGCGGCACAAACTGACGATTCCGCTGGACCGGCTGGCTTACCTGGGGCACTGGATTACCCCACCAGGCCCACCGCGCCGGTTTGATACCCGGTTTTTCGTGGCGGTGGCGCCGGAGAATCAGCTGGCGAGCCATGACGGCACAGAGACGATTGATCACGTCTGGCTGAGCCCTGCCCAGGCGCTGGAAGATCACCGCAGCGGGCGGCGTCTGTTGGGTCTGCCCACCATCCGGACATTGCGGCTACTGAGTGATTTCAATACCACCGGCGAGCTGATGCGTTACGCCCACGCCAATCCGCCGGAACCCTATCCCCGCAAGCCGTGGCCTGCGGTGAAGAAGGGTAAGCCGGTGGTGCTGGAGCCAGGAGCTCCGGCTTATGACGAGGCGACCAAGCTGGACCCGGAGGGCGAAGGCTCCACCCTGGCGGAGATTGTTCCAGGCGAGCCGGTAGAAGTGGCAGCCGGGGTGGTACGGCTGACAGCGCCAAACCCGGGGATGATGACCGGGCCGGGTACCAACACCTATGTACTGGGCCATGAACGGTTCACAGTGCTGGACCCGGGGCCAGACAATACTGCCCATATTGAGCGGATTCTGGAAATCACCGGCGGGGCGATTGATCAGGTGGTCGTCACCCACACTCACCCGGACCATTCCCCCGGCACCGTCGCGCTGAAAGCCAGTACCGGCTGCCGCGTTTACGGATGGCCCGCGCCGGCAGGCGCAGCCCAGGACCAGACCTTTGCTCCGGACGAGGAGCCAGTGCACGGCGACCTGATTTCGACAGACGCCGGTACCCTGAAAGTGCTTCACACCCCCGGCCACGCTTCCAATCACCTGTGTTATCTGCTGATGGAGCAGGAGCTTCTGTTCTCAGGGGATCACGTCATGCAGGGCTCTACAGTGGTGATTAACCCTCCCGACGGCGATATGAGGGCCTATATTGAATCGCTGTACAACCTGCTTGATGAACCAGTGCGCTATATCGCCCCGGCACACGGATTCCTGATGGGGCACCCTGAAGCGGTTATCGATTACCTCATCACCCACCGCCTGGCCCGGGAGCACAAGGTGGCTCGGGTGCTGAAAGAGCTGAAAACGGCAAGTCTGAAGGCGTTGACGGCAGACGCTTACGACGACGTTCCGGCCGCCATCCATGGTATCGCAGCCCGTTCGGCGCTGGCCCATCTGTTGAAGCTTGAGGGGGATGGCCGGGCAGCCAGGGAAGGCGAGACCTGGCACGCCACTTCCCACACCTGAGCCCCGCCAGCCAACTACACTGGCCCCTGCCCGGGGCCGGTTATTTCTTTGCGATAATATACACCGCGTGGACGATACCGGGTATATAGCCAAGAAGGGTCAACAAGATGTTGATCCAGAAGTGCTTTCCGATACCCACTTGTAAAAAAACCCCCAACGGCGGTAACAGAATCGCAATAAGAATTCGCAAAAGATCCATAGAGTGAGCTCCCTTTCAGACGTATAACGGATACAGAACCGTAACAGGCATCCTGTAGTCTCATGAATAGGCCATTTTGCGGAAATACACAAAGAGTTCATGAAAGGGGCATTAAACCTTTGTCACAGCCGTATTCATGAAACTTCAGGGCCTCTATCCTTGTCCCGTGCCACACATTCCGGACGCCAGGCCCCCACTGGCTGACAACCCGAGAGGAACTATGCCGTACCGCTGGCTGACACATTTGTTTCGCGCTGGCCTGATTTCCACATTCTGCGGCGGGCTTGTTGCCCTGCCTGCTGCCTACGCGGAGCAAGCCGGCGAATCCGATACTCAGGAAGTCCTCATTGCTGAGCTTGCCGAAGACGAGAGTGTTGAGGATGTGGAGCACTCAGAACCCCTGCGCACATCAGAACAGAAAGCCGAGGACCCAGCTCCTGTCGAGCCTTTGGCGGAAAAAAAAGCAGCCACAGATACCACACGGGAGGCTGGCGCTGCGGAACCTCACGAGCCGGTAACGGAAGATCAGAGGGACACCACAAAGGAGTCGGAGGTTCCGGAACAGAGCGAACAAACGGAACCACCTGAAGACCAGAAAGAAGCGTCCAGCCTTGAGATGCTGGGCGCAACGGTGCCTCCCGGCAAAGCCACCCGGCTGTCCTGGGCACCTGCGATCCAGGGGGCCGGGCTGTCCCAGCCAACACCCGTGCTGGTGGTCAACGGCGCCAAACCCGGCCCCAATCTGTGCCTGACCGGTGCGGTACACGGTGATGAACTCAACGGTATAGAAATAATCCGTCGCACCATGTACGACCTGGAGCCCGATAAGTTGTCAGGGCGCGTTATCGGAATCCCCATCGTCAATCTGCCCGGTTTTCAGCAAGGCAGCCGCTACCTGCCAGACCGCCGTGACCTGAACCGGCATTTCCCGGGCAGCACCGATGGCAGCCTGGCAGACCGCATTGCGCAATCGCTGTTCCAAAGCGTGATTCGCCATTGTGACATGCTGGTGGATATCCATACCGGATCACTCAAGCGTACCAACCTGCCCCAGTTGAGGGCGGATATGAATAACCCCGAGGTAGCCGAGTTTACCCGTGGGTTTGACCGTATGGCGGTGGTCCACAGCAGCGGCAGTGCCGGCATGCTTCGCTATGCCGCGATTGAGGCCGGCATTCGCGCTGTTACCATGGAGGCTGGTGAATCCCTGCGCATCCAGGAGCACCAGATCAAGGCCGGCGTCAATAGCCTGACCAGCCTGATGGACAAGGAAGGCATGATTTCC
>JAWWAM010000347.1:0-3819 GCA_033721715.1 Marinobacter sp. | reverse complement strand
TAATGATCAATACGGAACAACTGGTTTTCGTTATAGACTTCACCAAGCTCGTCGTTGATAACCTTGGAAGATTCAAGGTCGTGGCCGATCGGCTTTTCAACCACCACGCGCGTGTCCTGGTCACAACAGCCTTTATTCCGCAGATTACGGGCAATCACACCGTACATGGAGGGCGGCGTAGCCATATAGACAATCAGATTGCTGACTTCGGTGCTACGCCAGTCATTTAGAGCGCTGTAGCCATCGGGGTTGGTAAAATCGAGGAACTGGTAGTCAACACGCTGGAGAAATCTTTCCGCCACATCAGCATCGAACTCATTCTTCTTTACATGCTCACGGAGCTTATCGAGAAGGATTCCACGAACCTCCCCGGTGTCCGCCTTGTTCCTCGCGATGGCAAGAATTCGGCTGCCTTTGTGCAGCAGCCCGGCACGCTCAAGCTGGTACAGCGCAGGAAACAACTTGCGTTGCGCCAGATCGCCCAGCGCTCCAAACATCATCAGGTCACAGCGGGTATTTATCGGGTCAGCCATCGGTTCCTTCTCTCTGTGTTTTCGTGCGGCCCTGCTCAGCCAGCACGAATCGAGGCGTCAATGTAGTAATTTTATGCAAATAATGACACCTGAAATGAAATTTTCCAAGGATATTTTCCAATTAATGATACTTTTACTACCACAAATTGCCACAAAACGCGCTATAATCAGCGCGGATTTTGACAAGAAAGCCGATAAATCAGGGAGTATTCTCAATGGCTGCCAATCAGGCGCAACGCGACGACAATCTGCTCGAAGATATTCAGCTGAGGCTGGACACTCTTAACAAATCCGAGCGCAAGGTTGCCGAGGCAATTCTTCGCGACCCCAGCGCCGCGACACGATACAGCATTGCCGCACTGGCAAGGGCCGCTGACGTCAGCGAACCTACCGTCAACCGGTTCTGCCGTGGATTTTCCGCCACCGGCTTCCCTGATTTCAAAATACGTCTTGCCCAGAGTATAGCCACTGGCACACCTTACATCGGCCAGAACGTGGAGCCTGATGACACGGTGGCAGAGTTTGCCGACAAAATCATGCTGACTACCATTGCCAGTCTCGACAAGGCACGGCAGGCACTTGACCCCAAAGCACTGTCTGCGGCCATCGATTACCTGATCCAGGCCAAGCAGATCAATTTCTTTGGCATGGGAGGCTCCGCTCCCGTCGCCATGGATGCCCAGCACAAGTTCTTCCGCTTTAACATCCCGGTGATGTCGTACGACGATGCACTGATGCAGCGGATGGTTGCCGCCGGCTGCAGCACCGGCGATGTCATCGTTCTTATTTCCTACACCGGCCGTACCCGGGAAACGGTAGAGATCGCCCAGCAGGCGCGGAACAATGGGGCCACGGTGATCGGAATAACCATGCCGGGATCTCCGCTTGCCGAGGCCTGCACCGTGGTTATCGAAGTTACTGCGCCGGAGGACACCGAAGTCTACATGCCCATGTCATCGCGCATTATTCACCTTACCGTGATCGATATTCTGGCCACCGGTGTCACACTCAAGCGTGGCGCAGACTTCCTGGGGCACCTGAAGAAAATCAAGGAAAGCCTGAAACCGACCCGGTTCCCGGTGTAGGTAATACGCCTATTGGTTCCCGGAAACCACTGATTTGCTGACTCATCCCTCTACGCCCCTCCTCCCCCTGAAAACTCACCCCCCTTTTTCTTCAGGGCGGAGGATGTACTCATCTGCCGGTTACAGGATTATGAAATCCGGTTTCCCAATGTCCGATTGGCAGAAGCTGCAATCACGGGAACCGGGGACTTGAACCGGAACCAGCTGTCCGCTGACAGAATGCCCGAAACTCCGCTTCCCTGACATTCAAAAAAGACAAAAAGCACAGGACACAGATGATGCAGAACAATAAGCGCTATTTCCCGAATAAACTCCCACTTGCTGCCGCAGTAGCAGCAGCTATCATGGCCACTCCGGCCATCGCTGTTGATTTTCATGGCTACTCCCGCGCTGGTGTATCAACCAACGTCGGCAGTGGAGGCGAACAAACCTGTTTCGGCAGCGGCGCTACCGGTCACTACGTTGGCCGCCTCGCCGATGAGTGCGACACCTACGCAGAACTGGGTCTGGGTGACGAGCTTTTCAGCCAGGACGGCAAGACCTTCCGCGTTGACTCCATGCTCGCCTACAGCGCTGATAATCAGGGCAACGACTATCAGGCCCTGAACGGCGCCAACAATATCAGCAACATCGATTTCGCCAACAACGAAGCCGATCGCAACAGTTCTGACCCCTACGGCGGTGGCGACATTGCTCTTCGTCAGCTCTACGTGTCTGCCAACAACGTGATCGAGTCCCTCCCCGGGGCCACACTCTGGGCGGGCAAGCGCTTCTACAAGCGAAAGGATATCCATCAGCTTGACCTGTTCTACCTCAGCAATTCCGGCTACGGAGCGGGTATCGAAAACATTCAGGCAGGCCCAGGGCAGCTGTCTGTCGCCTACACCAACTCTGACACCAGCGATGGCGACGGTCTTGTCCAGAACAACAAGGTTGATGTGCGGTACGGGTTTCCGGTTGCCGGCGGTCACAATCTTGAATTGATTGGTATCTACGCGATGGCCGACCTGACCGACGCCCAGGAAGATGCCGGCATCGAAGACGAAGACGGCTATTTCGTCATGGCAGAGATCTCATCCGGTGTAATGGGTGGCTTCAACAAGTTCGCCGTACAGTACGGCGTGGACTCCATGGGCTTCAGCAATGCCGAGAATGGCACTGGCGGCCGGGTGGATAATGCCAATGTCGCGGGCTACTTCGAGTCCAGCTGGCGCATCCTTAACCATGGTGTTATCAAACTTGGGGGCGACTGGGAACTCGGCCATTCAGTGGTCTATGAGGAGGCCGAATCACATGATTCCACTGCCAAAGATGGCGAGCGCCTCAGCATCGTGGCACGCCCGACGTATAACTGGTCGCCTGTGATGAGCACCGCTGTAGAATTGGGCTACAGCGACACGGATCGCCCCTGGTTTGACGAATCCCAGGATCTGGGCAAATTCGCAGTAGCCCAACAGTGGCAGGCCGGCCCAGGTTACTGGGCACGCCCGGTTATTCGCGCCTACGCAGCAACATTCTTCGGTGATGAAGCCGAGAACGCTCGTGGTGGCGAAGGCATCGATGGCGACATTCAGATCGGTGCCCAGATCGAAGCCTGGTGGTAAGGCTCTAAACTCCACACACTCTCTCGTTGGACCTCTTTGGGCCGGCTCTCAAGCCGGCCCTTTTTTGTGGGTGCTGTTGTGGCTACTTTTCTGGCTACTTTTCTGGCTACCCCCTCTTTTCTACTCCCTGTCCGCCCCACGAACTACGCCTGCAAAAGTCTACTGCCGAAGGATGTGCCCTGCCCGGGATCGCGCAACCATGAAACTGTGACGTGTCTGCGCCGGCCGTGCCAGCGCGCACGTTACCTTTCGAACAAAAACAATGGAAAAAGGATATCCGTTATGCCTGACCATAAACTGGTTGCAGGCGGCTGGGCCCTGGCGATTTCGCTGGTCCTGGTCGGTTGCAACTCCGGTAGCAGCAACTCCTCTTCGGATACCGATGATTCCGGCGGCGACACCAATGCCTTGCTGGAACCCGGTGAGAACGAAGCAATCCTCTACTATAAACGCCCGGAGGGTGATTACGACGGTTGGGGCCTCCATCTCTGGAATGACCCGGCCTCCGGGTGCGATGGCCTGGCCGAAGATGTGCCAACCGAATGGAACGACCCTCGCGCCCACAATGGTGTTAACGATACTTACGGCGCCTACTAC
>JAWWAM010000346.1:0-3821 GCA_033721715.1 Marinobacter sp. | reverse complement strand
GAGCCGCCGCCTGCCCGTATAGACCGTGCCACAATATCGGCCCAGGTGTTGATGTCGCTCTGTGTATAGCCGACGACGGTAGGCTTGCCCGTTGTACCGCTGGACGCATGCACCCGCACGACATCGGACATGGGAGTGGCAAACATGCCGAACGGGTAGTTGTCGCGCAGATTCGCCTTGGTGGTAAATGGAACCTTGGCGAGATCATCGAGGGAGTTGATATCCATCGGCTTGAGGCCGAGATCGTCAAAGGCCTTCCGGTAGAATGGTACGTTGGTGTAGGCATGGACGACGCTCCAGCGCAGGCGCTGGAGTTGTTCGTGGCGCAGCTCGTCAATGCTGGCTGTCTCCATGCGGTCAAGTTTGCCAAGTTTTTGTAGTGGTAAGCTCATGATTCTGTCCTGCGTTGTTCTTGTCGAATAATGGTCTTTGTTCTGGCCCGTCCCGGTCGGTGGCTTCAGGCCACCGCATCCGTCCGCTCAATAATCAGGGCGATCCCCTGGCCAACGCCGATGCACATGGTGCAGAGCGCGTAACGGGCTTTCTGTCCCGCCGCGTGACGGCGCTCAAGTTCATTCAGGGCGGTGGTCACGAGCCGGGCGCCACTCATTCCCAGCGGGTGGCCCAGGGCAATGGCGCCACCGTTCGGGTTTACGTGTTCGGCGTCATCGGCAAGTCCGAGGTCGCGGGTCACGGCAAGGGCCTGGGCAGCGAAGGCTTCGTTCAGCTCAATCACGTCCATATCGGCCAGTTCCATGCCCGCGGTTGCCAGCACCTTGCGGGTTGCCGGGGCGGGGCCGAAGCCCATGATCCGTGGCTCAACGCCGGCGGTTGCCATGGCGACGATCCGGGCGCGGGGTTTGAGGTTGTATTGCTTGAGCGCATCGGCCCCGGCCAGAAGAACGGCGCAGGCGCCATCGTTGACGCCGGAGGCATTGCCCGCGGTCACGGTGCCGTTTTCACGGAAGGGCGTTGGCAGCGAGGCCAGCTTTTCAAGGCTGGTTTCACGGGGATGCTCATCGGTATCCACCACCAGCGGTTCCTGCTTGCGGCGAGGAATGGTTACCGGCGTGATTTCAGCGGCCAGTCGACCTTCTTTCTGGGCTGCTGCCGTACGCTGCTGGCTGCGCAGGGCGAAGGCATCCTGATCTTCCCGGGAAATGCTGAAATCGGCGGCGACGTTTTCTGCCGTTTCCGGCATGGAGTCGATTCCGTACTGCTTTTTCAGCACCGGGTTTACAAAGCGCCAGCCGATCGTGGTGTCGAAAATTTCCGCCTTGCGACTGAATGCGGACTCGGCCTTGCCCATCACGAACGGAGCTCGAGACATGGACTCGACGCCGCCGGCAATCATCAACTGGGTTTCACCGGTGCGGATGGCCCGGGCAGCGCTGCCGATGGCATCCATACCGGAGCCGCACAAACGGTTGATGGTGCTGCCAGGCACGTCTACCGGCAGGCCTGCCAGCAGCAGAGACATGCGGGCAACGTCACGGTTGTCTTCGCCGGCCTGGTTGGCGCAGCCATAGAGAACGTCATCGATTTTTGACCAGTCCAGATCCGGGTGACGTTCAGTCAACGCCTTGATGGGGATGGCGCCCAGGTCATCTGCACGCACGGCGGAAAGCGCGCCGCCGTAACGACCAATGGGGGTGCGGATGGCATCGACGATGTAGGCGTCTTTCAGGGAATTGTCGGTGCTCATGCAGTTTCCTCCGAGTTGCGTACGGTGCCACGAACCTCGTAGGAGCGGCCCCGGAACAGGGCGACCTTGCGGCCGTCCTGGTTGATTAATGTGATGTCGTAGATACCGGTGCGCCCGCCACGGGCCTGTTCTTCGGCGGTGGCGGTCAGCCGGTCGCCCTCTTTGGCGCCGTACATATAGTCAATGCTGCAACCGGAGGCGACGGTGGCCCGGTCGTAACTGTTACAGGCAAAGGCAAACGCGGAATCGGCCAGGGTGAACAGGTAGCCGCCATGGCAGGAGCCGTGGCCCTGGATCATGTCGCCGGTGACGGTCATGGTGAGTACCGCTTTGCCGGGGGCGACAGATTCAATCTTCATGCCCAGGTTCTGGCTGGCACGGTCTCTCGCAAACATGGCCTTGGCGCATTCCTCGGCGAGTGTCTGTGGATCCATCTCGCTCATGAATAAAACCCCTTCTGTGCAAATGCGTTCTTCCGGAGCAGCAGGGCAGGGCGATAGCGATCCTCTGCATAACTGTTCTGGATGTTGGTAAGTACGTTGAACACGTGACCGGCGCCGAGGCGGTCGCTCCAGTTGAGCGGGCCGTCGGGATAGTTCAGGCCCGCTTTCATGGCCAGATCGATATCCGCAACTGTGGCTACGCCGTGAAGGGCGGCATCGGCGGCTTCGTTCGCCAGGGTGGCTATCGTGCGCATAATCACCAGTCCGGGACGGTCAGCCACCAGGCTCACGGCGATGCCTGCTTTTTGCAGTAAAGCACAGGCGCAGGAAACCGCTGTGTCGGGGGTCTGGTCTGCCGGTGCTAACGCAAGCCGGGATGCCTTGCTGTAGTCGAAGGCCAGGTCAAACAGCACCAGATTGGAAACGCCGTCGGTGGCTGCGCGCTCGGTGGCCATGCGCCCATCGGTCAGCGCCAGCACGGCGTCGCCGAAGCGAAGCTGGCCGGGGCCGTCGCGCTCAATGATTGTCACGCCCGCCGCTCTCAGGCGCTGGACGAGAGGCGCTGCCACGCCGGGATTGCCTTCAACGATAAGCACGGTTTCGTCAGACTGGTGCTCCGGTTCCGTCTGTGGCTCGGGCTTTTGTGCGTTTTCGCCATAGGCGTAGAAACCCTGGCCGTTTTTGCGGCCCAGGCGGCCGGCTTCCACCAGTTCTTTCTGGATCAGTGAGGGCAGAAAGCGCGGGTCCTGGTAATAGGAATTGAAGACCGAACTGGTCACCGCGTAGTTGACGTCGTGGCCGATCAGATCGGTCAATTCAAAGGCGCCCATGCGGAACTGGCCCGCTTCTCGGATGATGGCATCGAGCGTTGCGGCATCGGTCGTCTGTTCCTGAAGCAGGCGCAGGCTTTCTGCGTAAAACGGGCGCGCCACACGGTTGACGATGAAACCCGGGGTTGAGGTTGCGTATACCGGCTTCTTGCCCCAGGCGGTGGCCGTGGCGTGAATGGTCTCGGCAACGGCTTTGCTGGTGGCCAGGCCCATCACCACTTCTACCAGTGCCATCAGAGGCGCCGGATTGAAAAAGTGCATGCCCACGAGACGCTCGGGATTCTGCATTTCGGCGCCGAGGGCAGTGACGGAGATGGAGGACGTATTGGTGGCGAGGATTGCATCCCCGGCACACAGCTGCTCCAGGTTTGTCAACAGCTGTCGTTTGATCTGCAGGTCTTCGATAATCGCCTCAATTACCAGTCCCGCATCCGCAACTTCGGCGAGGTTCGCAACTGGCTGAATCCGGCCGATAACGGCGTCCAGATCCTGTTGCTGCATCTTGCCTTTGTCGACACGACGCTGGAGCTGTCTGGCGATACCATCCCGGCCTGCCTTTGCGGCACCTTCTCTCTGGTCGTGGAGATAAACCTGGTGGCCTGCCTGGGCTGCGACCTGGGCAATGCCGGAGCCCATGGCGCCAGCGCCGACGACGGCGACTCTGATTTGGCTGTCCAGTGCCGGCATGGCTTATTTCCCCTTGAAGTTCGGTGTGCGTTTTTCCATGAAGGCGCCGACGCCTTCCCGGTAGTCGTCTGTCTGTCCGGCCATGCGCTGGAGATCCCTTTCCAGGTTGATCTGCTCTTCGAAGGTGTTGCTGGCGCTGGCATGGAGCGCACGCTT
>JAWWAM010000345.1:0-3822 GCA_033721715.1 Marinobacter sp. | reverse complement strand
GTGGCACGGTTATGAAATTGGACCTGCCAAGCAGGGATTCCTCTCCCTCCGCCATACACTTGAGATGAGCACGAGTGGACTGGCCGTGTTGTCCTGGCCCATGATTTTCCGGCCCCTCCACGATGCTTTGATCGAGGATTCTTTGGCCGGAGCTCAAGCCGCCCTGGGCCACACACCCACGATATCGCCCTGGTCGCGCAAGGTGAGATACCTCCGGTGGGCACTGTCGAGGAGAAAAGCGGGTCGCTTTCCTGGTTAACGATACACGGACATGTTATGACTCTCGATATATGGCTTACCTTTGTTTCTGTAGTGCTTATCTTTGCCATCATTCCAGGACCAACTGTGATCCTGGTGCTTGGTCAGGCTATCAGCCATGGAAAAAAATCCGTTATCCCGCTGGTTTGCGGCGTATTGATGGGGGACTTGGTGGCGATGACGTTGTCTTTGATGGGTCTCGGCGCTGTTTTAGCGACGTCAGCGACTCTCTTCCTAATTCTTAAATGGTTGGGGGTTGGGTATCTGGTTTACCTTGGCATTAAGGTCTGGCGCGAAGTGCCTCAGCGTGGTTTGCCGTTGTTGTCAGCGACGGAAACATCAGCAACGAACATGTTCAAGTCCTCATTCCTGGTTACAGCTCTGAATCCAAAAGATATCGTTTTTTTCGTGGCTTTTTTCCCGCAGTTTGTTGTTCCAGAAGTAGCAGCTATTCCACAACTGCTGATATTAATGATCACTTTCTTGGGTGTCGTCTCGATAACAATTACGTCATTTGCGCTCTTCGCTGGTGGGGTGCGTCATAAGATTCAAAGCCTCCCAGCCCGAAGACGGCTTAATAGGCTGGGAGGCGTGGCTATGTTTGGCGCTGCGGCGTTTGCATCGACCATCCAGCGAAGTTAAAAATTTCTCGCCAGGTCAAAGCCCACCTGGTCGGGATATCAATCAGCTATTGGCAGAAACGTAAGAGTGGCATTCAGACGAAAGCCGCCGGTTGGAGCGTCTATCTGCATACGAGCAGTAATGGTTTCTGCATACACCCTCGTGAGCTTTTTCGTCGTAAACTAATCATAAGCTTGGTCACACCGCAGTATCTGATGACCTGCTCCAACGATAAAACCACTGGAGGTTTTGCAGCTTATGAACATTATTCCTGTGATTACTCTATTTGGCGGCCTGGCGGCCTTTTTCGCTCTGGCCGTTACGCTCCGATTTGCGGCCGGCATTACCCAGACTTTTGAGAAGCGTAACGAAAAACAACTCACCGGCGCGTGAGCTAGCCCGCGGGATTGCTTGCAAGCTCCTTAAGCGCCTCCATGGCCTCATCGATCCTGTCGCTGGGCACAAACATGTGGTCATGATAAAAGCCAGCGATGACATTGGTGGTAATGCCCCGTTCGGCCAGCAGACTTGTTACCACCGATGTAAGCCCAAGAGCTTCAAGACTGGAGTGGCCTTCGAGCGTGATGCGGCGGAAGACTCTGTAGTAGTCCAGGCCCTCGGCTTGAGCCTGCTCCAGTGGAATCACCAGAGTCAGACCTTCCAGTTCGGCAATGCTGACAATCGGCTTGAGCTTTTCCAACTCGCCATACTTTGCACGCGGCACCGTGCAATAGACATAGGTCGTCGAATCCAGTTTTGGAGAAAGCTGCTTGATCAAATCCTGGAGAAACTGTGTTCGATTCATGGCGGACTTTCCTTTAGCCGAAGTCGTGGGTATATGGAAACTTAGCACTTTCTGTGGCCGTAGACATTCTTTGCCGGGTTATCATGGGCCTTCTCTGCTCAAGTAACGACTACCAGCCTCTTCATCCAGTCGAGTAACACGCTGGCCAGTAATTCGGGCCTGGTCAGCAAGCGGTACTGGTGTGCACCAAAAATTCTGGGCAGATAGTTGGCGGCCTGGCGATCGATGGTCAGGCAGAACGGATATATGCCTTGCAGACTGGCTTCGGTTACTGCCTGGCGCATATCTTCAACACCGTAGCGTCCCTCATAGTCGTCCTTGTCATTGGGCTTGCCGTCGGAAAGTACCAGTAACAGCCGGTGCGCGGCTGGCTGCTGCATAAGATCTGTGGTGGCGTGGCGTATTGCAGCACCCGCACGGGTGTAATGCTGGGGCTCAAGCGCGCTAATTCTGAGAGCTACATCATTATTGAAGGTTTCGCCAAAGCGTTTCACCTGGCGAACAGTGACCGCATCCGGCCCCTCACCGGAAAATGCCTGCACTGCGTATGGCTCTCCCAGCTTTTCCAGCGCCACGCACACCAGCAACAGAGCTTCCCGCTCCACATCGATAATGCGTTTGTTCGCCGATACCCAGCTGTCGGTGGAACCACTGATATCGATTAGCAGCATGATCGCCATGTTGCGGTCCCCCGACCGCCGCGTCTGGTAGAGCCCTTCGGCCATGTGGAAGCCGGCCCGGAAGTCGGCAACGCTCTCCGTATAGGCATCAAGATCAATATCGTCACCATCCGGCTGCTTACGCAGCCGCACTCGCTGGGCGCTCAGCATTTCAAAGCGGCGCCGGATATCGTTGAGCATGGACTCATGCTCTTTCAAGGTTTCATCCACCCATTTCTGGGAGCCCTGACCGCTGGAAAGAATCCGAACGGTGGCACCGGGCTCCCGGTAGATCCGGTTACGGTAATCCCATTCCGGGTAACTGAAACCCTCACCATTGGCAATCGCGGCTTTCAGTTCCTGCTTTGCTCTGGCGTCCGGTGGGTCATCGGATAGTAATACCTCCTTGGGACTCCCCGGCGTAGACACCAGGCGCGCCTCGGATAATTCCGAAACCAGATCGCCGTATTCGTCGGCGCTGATATCGTCATCCCGGTCTACCGGTCGCTGCAAACCCATTGGGTCCTCGGCATGGGGATGGGATTCGTCTCCCTGCATCATCCAGATGCTGTCGTCGTTATCACTTCCCTCTTCCTCTTCAGTGGCCTTGCGTTCGTTGGGACGACGGGCCAGGTGCCCTGCTCTGGGCGCTTCGTCGCCTTCCTCATCGTCTTTTGAGGGCTCAGTTGCTGTATCCGTGACAGCTTCTTCCGGCGGGAGGCGAAAATCGCCGCTCCACCAATCCTTGAGCAATGGCCGGGGGCCCAGTCGTTTCTCATCCACACCTTCAGGAACCAGCCCCAGCTCACCGATCAGCCGGTAAGCGCAGGCGAGAGACCTGGCCGGGGACTCGCAAAAGGGTACCTGGTGGTGGACTTGCTGCCCCCCCAAGTCAAGAAAGGAACGACACAACCGCTCCAGCGGCTGCCTTGAGGCCGGAAATCGACGCAATGGCGGCCGTCCGGCCAGGGCTCGCGCCCGCAGGTACTCAAGTGCTCCAGTCATGCCGGGCAGAGCCGCTGTCAGCTCCAGATCCGCGGAGTAGGCTTCCAGCAGCAGGTAAACATCTGCCAGCAGCGGAAGCATATCTTTCCTGTTGATCTCCGCCCCACCTCGCCGGGCTCGATAAACCTGCTGCAGCGCCATGGCTCGATAGAGCATTGTGGCTTCACCTGTATCGGCAAGGCCCAGATCAGGTGGTAGCCAGATAGACACACCATCGGTGGCCGGAACTGAGTACTCGCACCTGGGCCTGCTGTCATGCCTGAACAGGATCGACAACATGGTGGTGTGGGCTGGGGGCTGCGCAACCCGCATGGGAAAACCTGCACCGAACACAGCTGTGATCAGCAGGTCCAGGCGGGTTGCAACGTCGCGCAGTGTGACAGTGGAAATAGTGTCAGGTGACGTCCGGTAACGTTGCCACAGCCTTTGTGCGTAAACCGTTGTGTGGCGGGCAACGTCACTGATGACCTCTTC
>JAWWAM010000344.1:0-3824 GCA_033721715.1 Marinobacter sp. | reverse complement strand
GCCCATACCATCCACCCCCTTGCGGGGCAGGGCGCGAACCTGGGCTATGGCGATGTCCGGGCCTTGCTGGATGAGCTGCTGCGGGCAAGAAAAGCGGGCATCGACCCTGACAATGATCTGGTGCTGGCTCGTTACCAGCGTCGCCGCAAAGGTGAAAACCTCACGATGATGGCGGCCATGGAGGGCTTCAAGCAGCTCTTTGGCCGTGATGAGCTCTCTGTACGTTGGCTGCGCAATACCGGAATGCGCTGGCTGAACCAGCTTGGCCCCATCAAGAACCGCATTGCGGCCGAGGCCATGGGATTGGACGCCTGATACAGGATTGCACGGTGATCGCCGGAGCAGTTTAACCACAAAGGAATGAACTATGGCTGGCAGCAGTCTTCTCGTACTGATTGATGACATCGCGACGGTTCTGGATGACGTTGCGTTGATGACCAAGGCCGCCACCAAGAAAACCGCCGGCGTACTGGGGGATGACCTTGCCCTCAATGCCCAGCAGGTCACCGGTGTGAAGCCTGCCCGGGAACTGCCCGTGGTCTGGGCAGTGGCCAAGGGGTCCATGATCAACAAAGCCATCCTGGTCCCCGGGGCGCTGGCCATCAGTTTCTTTGTGCCCTGGCTGGTCATTCCCCTGTTGATGTTGGGCGGCGCCTTCCTGTGCTTTGAGGGCTTTGAGAAACTCGCCCACCGATTCCTGCACAAGCAGGAGGTTGAGAAACATAAGGCCGAACTGCACGAAGCCCTGAAAGATCCTGATGCAGACCTGAAGTCCGTTGAAAAAGACAAGATCAAGGGCGCCATTCGTACAGACTTTATTCTTTCCGCTGAAATTATTGCAATCACCCTTGGTACCGTCAGTAGCCAGGCTTTCGGCACACAGTTTCTGGTGCTGACGGTAGTGGCCGTAATGGTAACCGTCGGCGTCTATGGCCTGGTGGCGGGTATTGTGAAACTGGATGATGGTGGCCTGTACCTGAGCAAAAAAGAAAGCGCGCTCGCTCAACGGGTGGGCGAGGGTATCCTCTGGCTGGCGCCATGGATGATGAAAACCCTGTCTGTATTAGGCACCATTGCCATGTTTCTGGTAGGTGGTGGCATTCTGACCCACGGCTTGCCTCCAGTGTATGATGCCATTCATCGCTTTGCCGAGGGCTTTGGTGGATATGCCCAGGCCATAGTGCCTGTTATTGCTGACGGACTGTTCGGTGTTGTGGTGGGCGCTGTGCTGGTGGCGGTGATCACGCCTGCTGTGAAGTTCTGGAAGGGGCGTTCGGCCTGAGTTAACTGCAGGCATCGAACAGACGGCTGACCAGCACTGGCACCGCCGTTTCCACTCGCAAAATGCGTCTGCCCAGGTGAACCGCTTCGCAGCCAGCCTCAACCAGCTTCTCCACTTCGTAGGGAATGAAGCCTCCTTCCGGGCCGATGCACAGGGTAGCCGGCTCATTGATATGAACCGGGCAGGGCGTGCCGGTGCCGGGATGGGCAACCAGCGCGCGGGTGTTTTTCAGCAACGCCGGCAGCTCATCTTCCACGAACGGCTTGAACAGCTTACGAATGTGAACCCGGGGCATAACAGTATCCCGCGCCTGCTCCAGGCCAAGCACCATGTTCTCCTGCAGGTTTTCCTCTGACAGCCACGGCGTCTGCCAGAAGCTTTTCTCGACCTTGTAGCTGTTGATCAGCCAGATGTCCTTGACCCCCAGGGTGGCGCAGGTCTGCAGCACCCGGCGAAACATTTTCGGCCGTGGCATGGCCAGAACCAGCGTAAGGGGCAGCGGCGAGGGTGGCGGTTCAGTCAGTTCCACCCGGAGCGTTGCCTGGGTGTCGGTGAGTTGCAGCACGCGGCCGGTGCCGATATCGCCGTTTACCAGGCCCACCGGGACCAGAGACCCTTCCGCAACCTTAAGTACCGACTTCAGATGCGCCAGCCGGCGCCCGGTCAGCACTGCTTGCTCAGCGGAAACAAAGTCTTCCCCGAACAGCAACGCCAGGTTCATTCGCCAGAGGCTTCCGTGGCGTCCTGGTCTTTCACTTCGCGTCTGGCGAGGCGACCAAACAGTATGCCCAGCTCGAACAGCAGCCACATGGGCACGGCCAGCAGCGTCTGGGAGATGATGTCTGGCGGGGTCAGCAGCATACCGATCACGAAGCAGCCCACCACAATATAAGGGCGTTTCGCCGCAAGGTCTTCGGGCGTGGTGGCGCCGGTAAGAATCAGCAGGATGGTGGCAATGGGTATCTCGAAGGCAACGCCGAAGGCAAAAAACATCTTCAGCACAAAATTCAGGTAGCTGGCGATATCCGGTAACTCAACGATGCCTTCCGGGCCGATAGCGGTGAAAAATCCGAATACCAGCGGAAACACCACGAAATAGGCGAAAGACGCACCCATATAGAACAGTATCACCGACGTGAACAGCAGCGGAAATGCCAGTTTCTTCTCATGGGCGTAAAGCCCCGGGGCGATGAAACTCCACAGCTGGTAGAGAATCACCGGTATTGCCGCAAACACGGCCAGTACCAGAGCGAGCTTCAGCGGTGCGAAGAAAGGCGATGTAATATCCGTGGCGATCATGGTCTGCCCGACCGGCAGCAGATCCCGCAGGGGCTGTGATATCAGCAGGTAGAGTTCATTGGCGAACGGGTAGATGATGGCGAAACAGATGATCACCGCCAGCACCATTTTCAGCAGGCGATTGCGCAGTTCCAGCAAATGCTCTATCAGCGGCATTTCCGGTTGGGCTTCGTCGGCGCCCTGTGTGTTTCTGCCGTCTGGCTGGGTAGTCATGAACGATGTTCCGGCGTGCTGCCCTGTTGTTTCTGGGTGTCTTCATCCGCGGAAGCGGAGGTATTGGCTGATGCCGGATCTTCCTTTGGCTCAATCTCTGGTTTTGCCGGTTCGGTGACGCGCCGGGTGGCGGGCGCGGGCCGGTGCCTGGGTTTCTCGTCGTCCGAGAGAACCAGATGCTCGTACTTCTTGGCCTCATCCAGAGCGCCACGGACCGATTTCTGGACATCCTCCAGGCCGACATCGCCTGCTTTGCGCAATTCTTCCCGCAGCTCTTCCGCTTTCAGCTGGCGGTCAAGCTCCGAGGAAAACTGACTGACCATGCGCCGCGCGCCACCAATCCAGCGCCCGGCCGCCCGCGCAGCAGTAGGCAGGCGCTCGGGGCCGAGGACCAGTAACGCGATGATGCCGCAGATCAGCAGCTCGACAAAGCCGATATCAAACATTCAGCCAGTCTCAGCTGTGGGACTTGTCCCGTGGCTTTTCTTCGGCGCTGGCCTCATGGGGCCTGGCGTCGGCATTCTCTTCAATAGCGTCCTGGTTTTCGTCCTTTTTGTCCTCGTCGTTCATGGATTTCTTGAAGCCACGAATGGCACCGCCCAGGTCGCTACCGATGTTGCGGAGTTTTTTGGTTCCGAACAAAAGAATAACAATGCCGAGTACGATTAGGAGTTGCCAGATACTGATGCCCATGCCGGGACCCTCATTTCAATGTTTCTGTTACGGTTGATTGTACGCCACATCGGGGGGCATCCGGAAACCCTCTTCAGAGGTATCACCGGTACTGGCCAGGTGAACGGCCAGGTTATTGTCCCCGGGAGGCTTTTTCTTCCAGGCCTGACAGGTCAAAGCGGCTGGCCAGCTCGTCCAGGACCTCTTTTGGCCCCAGGCCAAGACGCGACAGCATAACCATGCTGTGAAACCACAGGTCGGCGGTTTCGTAGACCACTTCCCGGGTTTCGCCAGAGTGCTCCGCATCCTTGGCAGCAAGCAGTGTCTCAGTGCATTCTTCCCCTACTTTCTCCAGAAT